>CAZXWT010000012.1:0-15116 GCA_964644475.1 uncultured Sediminibacterium sp.
TCCATCTGCAATTTTTGAATTTGTAACAGCTCCGTCCAATATCATAGATGCATCAACTCCATAAATACTAAAAGTTGTAGAAATAAGTGATGAGCCGCTTCTATGACCATTAGGCGTCACAGTGGTATTGCTTAAAAGCCCATTTCCTGCTTGATAACTAACTACATCATCATCACCTGCAATACCAAGAGCAGTAATATCTGATTTAGTAATTCCCAGCTTTTGCATGGTGATAGTATTGTCTACTATATCACTATTAACTATTTTATTATTTAAATTCAATTTTGAATAATCAATAGCAGTTCCACTCCAAGTTCCAGTATTGATTGTGCCTAATTGTGTAATATTTGAGCTACCCGTCCAAGTACTTAATGCAGTATTTTCTACATTACCTAATCCAACTTTAGACTTTGACAATCCGGTTCCAAGTTTCGCATCAGTTACTGCAGCATCTGCTAATTTTATTGTAGTAATTCCACCATCTGCTACTCCTCCAGCTGAGGCATTTGCAGCAATATATTGTTTTACAGCTTTTTGAGTTGGATATAATTGATCACTTGGATTAGTTCCTCCCAAATCTGTAGCAGTTGATTTATTGGAAATATTTTCTTTTGTAGCTATTGTGTTTGAATAAGTTGCAGTTGAAACTTTCGTGTCTAATGCCACTTGTGTTGCAGTGCTAATTGGCTTTGACAAATCTGATGTGTTGTCTACATTATTTAATCCAACCATTGATTTTGTTATTCCATTCACAATGCCTGTAAAAGTAGGCGAAGCAATTGGCGCTTTTGAAGCTAAACTACTAGACAAAGTTTCAGAAGAAACTTTTGTATCCAAAGCAGCCTGTGTTAATGTACTTATTGGTTTTGATAAATCAGCAGTATTGTCAACATTAGATAAACCAATAGTTGATTTATCTAAAGCTAATGCAGTTTTCAATGCACTAATACTTGCAACCCCAGTACCACCCTTCTCTACAGGTATAATTCCTGCAATATTTTCAGCATTTACACTATTTGCAAATTGCGCATAAGCGACATATTGAAATTGTGTTGTACCAATAGTTGTAAAATTATTTCCTGCAGCAGGATCTAATTCAATTTTTAAATACTTAGGAGTATTTTTCCAATTGATTGTATTAAAATTACCAGTCACATTTAAAGCATCTGCATCCCCAATAACAGTTGTGAATAATCCTTGTGCATTGGTAGTTAGTTTTTTAACTTCAGTATATTCTAGATTACCATTGGCTGATCCTTGCAAAATGCTTAATCTTAAACTAATTGGTTGAGATGCTAGAATAACATTATTGCTTGTTCTAGCCACGCCTTGAAAATTAAGACCCACTTGAGCTTGCACAAAAATTGTCATCAAGGCAAATATGTTTACTAAAAATAATTTCTTTAAAAACATTCCGATTAGAGTTTAATAATTTTATAAATACCAGATTTTAATATTCCATTATTGGGCTTATACAATACCCTTAGATACAAAATTCCCGAGGGATATGTTTCAAGATCCAAGGATTTTTCATAAGTGCTAAATATGGTTCCAGCTTCAATCAATTTTAGAAGCGTGGATTTAGCGTCTAATATTTGAATGGACAATGTTCCCATTTGAGTAAAACTTGCCTTAAGATGTATTTTGGATATTGTAGGATTAGGACCGACAATGATATCATTACCAAAAACAGCAGGCCCAAATTCGTTGATTCCTGTGACTACTGAACTAAGTGGTTGTAAAACCCCGGTTGATAATAAGAATCCGGGAGTCGTAAAATAGGCAATGGAAACAGATTCTCCCATGCTCCATTCAGAGCCCATACCAGTCCCACCCCCATTATTTATGGTTATTGGGGTTAATTGTTGTCCAAAGGCTTTTGGGGTAGTAACTAAAAATAATATTATATATACAATTGTTCTAATGTGATAAAAGCGCATAATTGTATTGAGAACAAATGATTTACACTTTGGGTTAACAGTATAAAACTACCAATGAACAAGGTTTTGCTCGATATTATGATCTGGAAAATAGTGTCCACTTACGTAAGTGAATACTTGAAATAGGAAATAACCCAATTGAAAATGAATTTAGATAGTCTTCTGCCTATTAAAGTACTCTGATGGAGTGGTATTGTATAATTTTTTAAAGGACTTATAAAACCCACTCTTGCTTATAAATCCCGCTTCTAAAGCCAATGATTCAATTGTATAATTGTCTAAATAAGCACTACTCATTTTATCAATAACATACTGAATACGGTGATTATTGACATAATCGGTAAATCTGTTGTTATAATAATTATTTATAATATATGATACTTCTCTAATGGGTAAATCTAAAGCTACGGCTACCTGACTTAAAGTAAGTTGTTTATTTAAATAAGGTTTTTCTATATCAAAATATTGTTTGATTTTTTCAATCTGAACAGAATAATCACTTTCAAAAAATGGCACTTTACTATGTTCTTCAGTAAGAATATTGGTTTCTATTTCTTTGTATTTAATAAACGGTAATCCATCCATAATAATTGGATGAACTAACAAATAAGAACTTACAATAAAAAAACTTACGCTATAGAAAATTAAGGGTAATTGATTAATAAATCCAGTATGATAGAACAAAGAATTATTAAGTACAAATAAAATAATGATGATTAAAAATGCAACAACATAGGAAGTACAAAACCATGTAAAAATCTTTAACCACTTTAATATTTCTTTAATTTGATTTTCAAATTGAAGAACCGTATTATTTTTTTTATATTTAAATATTAACCTCCATTGAAAAATTAAGTAAATCATCAATTGAGCAATCCTGAGTCCATTGGTAATTTTTTCTGGAATAATTCCTGCCTGATAGGTATAGGAAAGATCCATATTTTTTAATATTTGATTTACTACTTCCCTTTTCTCATTCATTGGCAATAAATAAAAAGGCAAGTAGTTAACGAAAACTAAAATAAATGGAACATAATGTATCAGATCCTTAAATTGAAAAGACTTTTCATTAAACAAAACAGCTCTGGTATATAAATAAGACAAAGAGGGAATAGCAAAAGCAAAGGGTGCTGCTGTTTTAAAAAAATAAGAAACTTCTATCATCAATTTATAATGTAGGAGTAAATACAAAATTACATTCCATGCAAAAAATAAAACAACAAAAGACAATAAAAAATCTGCATAAGACCTTACAGCATCTTTCTTAAAAAGAAGTGTATATATAGTTAAAAGAGAACTAAATAAACTACCCAAAAAAAGTAATTGTAACATACTACTTGTTTTTCCCCTCCACCACAATCACAATTTCACCTTTCACTGTTTTAGCTGAGAAATGTGCGATTAAATTTTCGAGCGTATCGGTGATATTTTCTTCGAACATCTTGGTGAGTTCGCGACTGACTGCTGCTTTACGGTCTGCGCCGAAATATTCTTTAAATAATTCTAAGGTTTTAACCAATCGCATAGGGCTTTCATAAAAAATCATGGTTCGTTCTTCGTTAGCCAATGATTCCATCAAAGTTTTCTTGCCTTTCTTTAAAGGAATGAATCCTTCGAATACAAAGCTTGATGCCGGAAGACCACTATTGGTTAATGCTGGCACAAATGCCGTGGCACCGGGAAGACTGGTTACTTCTACCCCAGCTGCTTTACATGCACGCACCAATAAGAATGCAGGATCTGAAATACCTGGAGAACCTGCGTCAGTAATCAATGCAATATTTTTTCCAGCTATTAATTGAGACACCAAATGTTCCACTACTTTATGCTCATTATGCTGATGATAAGGAGTGAGTGGTTTTTGAATATTATAATGCTGTAATAATTTGGAGGAGGTTCTGGTGTCCTCACATAAAATAAAATCTACCTGTTGCAATACCTCCACTGCTCTAAATGTGAAATCTTTTAAATTTCCAATTGGAGTGGGTACTAAATACAACATCTGCAAAAACTAAGCTTGTACGAATTCGATTTCGAAATATTCCATTACAGCGTTGGCTAATAATTTCTTGCTTGCATTTTCTGCCACTTCTCTAGCTGCTGCTTCATTAGCTGCTTCAATTTGTAAAGTGATATGTTTACCAACTCTTACATCTTGAACGCCAGTCATACCTAAATTATGTAAGCCACCTAATACTGCCTTCCCTTGTGGATCTAATAAATCTTTTAAAGGCATGATTTTAATTTGAACTTGGAATACCATGGGTCAATTATTGTGTGATTGTTTTACGATACATCAAAGATACTATGCAATAGCCAATAAAGCCAAATGGGATGGCCCACCATCTAAAAAACACCGCAGAAATAGCGGTCTCCAAACCAACTAATGCTAATGGCAAAAGCAGCTTTTGCTTACCAGATAGGCTTTTCAGGGCCAACATCGGCCTTTTCATTACCATTAAATAACTCACTAACAAAATATACACATACCAAAAAATGGGACTTAATAATAATTTAGAAACAATGGGCGCTTGTGCCTGCCAATACAATAAAGGGAAAGCAGCGGTCAGTATCCCAATCATTGGAATAGGTACTCCTTTAAAATAAGTAGTTTGTTCAGTATCCAAATTGAATCTACCTAAGCGGTATGCTCCAGCCATAGCAATTAAAAAAGCAGGCGCCAATAAAATAGATGGACTCATTAATGCATTTACATTATCAGCTAATGATAATCTTAAAAATTGAAAAACAATACAAGCAGGTGCAACACCAAAACTTACTACATCCGCTAATGAATCTAATTGCTTACCTAGTTCTGAATTTACTTTTAATAATCTCGCAACAAATCCATCCAAAAAATCTACTAAAGCAGCAATGATAATAAATAAGCTTGCTAGATATAATTTTTCAGGGATCTCTATAATAATATCTCCTACTTGATCTACAGAAGCTACTGCGCCTTTTTGAAAAGTATACACAATGGCCCAACAACCAAAAAATAAATTCAAGAGCGTAATTATATTGGGAATATGTTTGCGCATTTTACTTTTTTGATTTTTTCATTAAAGCTTCAATCTCATCTGCCTTAATAGGAATGTTTTTGAACAAATCTTGGTTGCCTGTCTTGGTAATCCAAATATTATTTTCAATTCTCACACCCATTTTTTCTTCTTTAATATAAATACCAGGTTCTACTGTAAATACCATGCCAGCTTGAATTGGCGCTGTTCTTGTACCTAGATCGTGCACATCAATTCCTAAATGGTGTGATATGCCATGATATAAATATTTACGATATGCTCTATTTTCAGCATCTTCATTTTTTATATCTGATTTGCTAATTAAACCAATTTTTAAAAATTGCTTAGTAGCTTCTTCCCCCACTTTATCAGTGTACTTCACTATACTGATGCCTGGTTTTAAAATAGATTTTGCATAATCATGTAAATGCAAACATGCATTGTACACTTCTTTTTGTCTTTTAGTGAATTTACCATTTACTGGAACTGTTCTAGTTAAATCTGCATTATAACCACCATATGCTGCACCAAAATCCATCAAGATTAATTCTCCGTCTTTACATTGGTTATTATTGCTAACATAATGCAATGTTCTTGCATTGTCTCCACTTGCTAAAATACTATGATATGCAGGACCTGTAGCTCTTTGACTTATAAATGAATGATAGATTTCTGCTTCTATTTCATATTCATACACACCAGGTTGTATAAACTGCAATAGTCTTCTAAAAGCGACTTCTGTAATATCAATTGCCTTTTGTATTACTTGAACTTCTTCCTTGGTTTTAATGGCTCTTAATTCTTTTAAAATTTTAGCAGCTCTTAAATATTGATGCAAAGGATATCTAGCTTGCATCTCGTCAATGAAACGATATTCGCTTGATCTTACTAAATTATTCTTTCTATCATTTTCATTAGAGTCTAAATAAATAGCATCTGCTAAATGTATCCATTGTTGTAACAAAGCGTCTAAGGAATCAGCCCAAACAATGGTCTTCATGCCAGAGATAGCAGTAGCTTCATTCGCTCTTAATCTTTTTCCATCCCAAATTTCTTTTAATTCTTGTGGCCTGGTTAATACTAGTACCTCTCTATACTTTGGATCAGGATTGCTTGGAAACAAGATTACCATTGAACCTTCTTGCTCTATCCCAGACAACCAAAACAAATCGCTATTTTGTTGAAAGTGATGTAAGGCATCTCCATTCAATGGAAACTCATCATTGCTTACAAAAATGGCAATACTGTTAGGCTGCATTTTTGCAGTAAATCTTTTTCTGTTTTGAATAAAGATGTTCGCATCAAGTGGTAAATATTTACTCATAGGTATAATTTATAGAATTTGTCTTCTTGCAAGATAATCAAAAAAGCAGTCTTAGGCGATCTTGCCCCAACCTATTTTGGCTTTCTGCGAAATCAAATAGGCTTTTAAATTGGCATTTTCAGGACTAGACAAGTTGGGATCCTTTTCACATATTGCGGTGGCAATTTCTTTGGCTTCGATCAAGGTTTGTCTATCGTTTATAATATTGGCCAATTTGAAATTCAAAGCTCCACTTTGTCTGGTACCATCAATATCTCCAGGACCTCGAATCTCTAAATCTTTTTCTGCAATAATAAAACCATCTGTGTTGTCACACATAATTTTTAATCGTTCTCTAGCTTCTCTACTTGCTTTTACACTGCTCAATAAAATACAATAGCTTTGCTCTGATCCTCTACCCACTCTTCCTCTTAATTGATGTAATTGAGATAATCCAAATTTTTCAGAGCTTTCAATCACCATCACGCTTGCGTTAGGTACATTCACCCCCACTTCGATGACTGTAGTACCCACTAAGATTTGCGTATCTCCTGAAACAAATCTTTGCATATTGGTTTCTTTCTCGATATTTTTTTGCCTTCCATGCACCATACTTATTTTGTAAGTAGGTTCTGGAAAATAACTTTTTACTTGCTCATATCCTTGCATTAAATCTTCGTAACTTAATTTCTCACTTTCTTCAATTAAAGGATAGACAAAATAGGCTTGCCTGCCTTTTTGAATTTCTGTTTTCACAAAATCCATCACATTGGCTCTAGCCGTTTCAAATCGGTGTACTGTTTTAATAGGCTGTCTTCCAGGAGGTAATTCATCCATCACACTATAATCCAAATCGCCAAAAGCAGTCATGGCAAGGGTTCTAGGAATCGGCGTTGCTGTCATCACTAATACATGTGGAGGAATGGTGGCTTTTTTCCAGAGCTGTGCTCTTTGTGCTACGCCAAATCGATGCTGCTCATCTATCACTGCTAATCCTAAATTTTTAAACTGTACTACTTCTTCTATTATTGCATGGGTACCTACTACAAAATGAATAGTATCTTCCAATAAACCTTGTAATATTCTTCTTCTTTCTGCAGTCTTAGTACTTCCAGTTAATAATGCTACTTCAAGTGGCATGTCTTTTAGTAATTCAGAAAGCCCTGCATAATGTTGTTGTGCTAAAATTTCTGTAGGTGCCATCATACAACTTTGATAGCCGTTGTCTGCAGCGATTAACATAGCAAGTAATGCAATCATGGTTTTACCACTTCCAACATCTCCTTGTAATAATCGATTCATTTGATAGCCTCTTGCAGTATCTTGTCTAATTTCTTTGATCACTCTTTTCTGCGCACCTGTCAATTCAAAAGGTAAATGATGATTATAAAAATTATTAAAATAATCTCCTACTATTTCAAAACGATGTCCCCTACTGTTTTTATGTCGATCTATTTTTATTAGATTCAATCTTATTTGCGCAATCAATAATTCTTCAAAGACTAATCGTTTTAATGCCTTCTTGTATAATTCCTGTGATTGAGGGAAATGAATTTGCCTATACGCTTCCCATCTACTTAATGTGTCTTTCAAAACAGAAGCAGGTAAATTTTCTGGCAGGTCTCTTTCACTTATTTGCATGAAAAGCGCTTGCGTCAATTTCCCAATTTGCTTTCCATTTAATCCTCTTGATTTTAATTTTTCAGTAGATGGATATACCGGCTCCAAAACAGATTTCTGACCTGCGGTTGCCGCTACATAGGGTTCTATTTCTGGATGCACAATTTGAGCCCTACCATTAAAAAAACTCACTCTCCCAAAAACTATATAGGTTTGCCCCTCGACCAATTGCTTCTGCACCCAATTAATTCCCTGGAACCATGCCAATTCAATTTGGCCACTGGCATCCCTCAATTGACTCACTAATCGTTTAGAACGCTTCTCCCCCAATATATCCATACCCATCAAAACCCCTCTTACCTGCACAAAATCTTGGTTAGGGGTAATTTGGGCTATAGCAGTAACCTGAGTTTTGTCGATATGCCTATGCGGAAAATGGTTTAGAAGGTCTCCAAAAGTGTATAAATTCAGCTCTTTTTTAAGCATATCCGCCCTCAAAGGGCCTACACCCTTAAGGTATTCGATAGGACTAGATAAAAGAGTGGATTGACTCAAGCTTATTTTTTTTGAGATTGGGTACAAATATCCCAAAAAGATGGCAAAAAATGGGGTCTTGTTTCATTATCTTCGCACAGCTATGGAAAAGGAAATTGTATTAAGTGGAATTAGGCCTACTGGCTTTCTACATTTGGGGAACTATTTTGGTGCAATGCGAAATTATGTGCGCATGCAAGACGAATTTAACTGCTACTTTTTTGTAGCCAACTGGCATAGCTTAACTACCCATCCTGATACCAAAACTTTACAAGAAAGTGTATTGAGAGTGGTGGCAGAAAATATTGCTTGCGGATTGGATCCTGAGAAAGTGTCTTTATATGTTCAAAGTGATGTTCCTGAAATTGCAGAATTGTATTTGTATCTAAATATGTTGGCTTATAAAGGAGAGTTAGAAAAGACTACCACTTTTAAAGACAAAGTGCGCATGCAACCTGAAAATGTAAATGCAGGATTATTAACTTACCCTGTATTACAAGCTGCTGATATTTTAATTCATCGCGCTGTTAAAGTTCCTGTTGGAAAAGACCAAGAGCAAAATTTAGAAATGGCTAGAAATTTTGCCGAGCGTTTTAATCATCGCTATGGTGAGACTTTCCCACTTCCCTATGCATTCAATTACAATAGCGAATTAGTAAAGATCTTAGGATTAGACGGAAATGGCAAAATGAGTAAGAGTGAAAATCAAATGACCACTTTATTTTTAGCTGACGATGATGAATTAATCCGTAAAAAAGTAATGAAAGCAAAAACGGATCAAGGCCCTTTAACCCCTAATTCAGCAAAGCCTGATTATATCCAAAACTTATTTACTTTAATGAGTTTAGTAAGTACCGCAGATACAGTTAAGAAGTTCGAAGACGATTTCAATAATAGCAGTGAAGGCAATTGTATCATTAGATATGGTGATATGAAAAAGCAATTAGCAGAAGATATGGTTAACTTTATTAACCCTATTCGCACAAAAGCTGCAGACTTACAAGCAAACAAAGATTTACTATTAAAAATAATTCATCAAGGTGCAGATAAAGCAAGAGCTAGTGCTTCATCTACATTGACTGCAGTTAGAAAAGCAGTTGGAATGAATTATCTATAAACAATTATCATTTATTACACATACCAAGTATATGGCAAAAGCAGTATCTAAAAAACCAAAGCACGTAGCAATCGCAGGAAATATCGGAGCGGGCAAGACTACTTTAACAGAAGCATTGAGTAAACACTATCGATGGATTCCTCAATTTGAAGACGTAGATCATAACCCATATTTGTCAGACTTCTACGACGATATGCCACGTTGGAGCTTTAATTTACAGATCTACTTTTTGCATGGTAGATTAAATCAAATTTTAGATATCCAAAAAGGTACTGAAACAGTTATACAAGACAGAACCATATACGAAGATGCCAATATTTTTGCGCCTAACTTACACGAAATGGGTCTTATGAGTAAAAGAGACTTCGACAATTACTTCTCTTTCTTCTCCACTATTAAATCTATGGTGCAACCTCCAGATTTATTGATTTATTTAAAATGTTCTGTACCCACTTTGGTTTCTCAAATACAAAAAAGAGGCAGAGAATATGAAGAAAACATTAGACTTGATTATTTAAAAAAGTTGAATGATTTTTATAACAAATGGATCGATAATTATACAGAGGGACCATTGTTAGTGATTGATTGTGATAAAAATAAATTTGGTGAAAAAGACGAAGATCTTGGAGAAATCATTAGCAAGGTAGACGGCATGTTATACGGCTTGTTCTAGTTTACATTTTTTATAAAGCACTTGAGATGAATAAAATTACACCCGAACTTTTAGAAGCATTTAAAGCAATAGTTGGCGCTGAATATACTTTCACAGATTCGGAAAGTTTCGAAAAATATGGCAAAGACGAAACAGAAAGATTGCATTATAATCCAGAAGTGGTTGTAAAACCAAGAACTGCTGAAGAAATTAGTGCTTTAATGAAATTGTGTAACCAACATTTAATTCCAGTAACTCCAAGAGGCGGTGGTACAGGTTTAAGTGGTGGCGCATTACCTCATTTAGGTGGATTAGTCATTGCGATGGAGCGCTTTAATAGCATTTTAGAAATTGATGAAAGAAATTTACAAGTTACTACAGAGCCTGGTGTAATCACTGAAGTTTTACAAGACGCTGTAAAAGCAGTGCATTTATTTTATCCGCCAGACCCTAGCAGTAAGGGCTCTTGTTTTATTGGTGGTAATATTGCTGAAAATTCAGGTGGACCAAAAGCAGTGAAATATGGCGTAGTAAAAGATTATGTTTTAAACTTAGAAATTGTTACTCCAACTGGCGATATTATTTGGACTGGATCTAATGTCTTAAAAAATTCTACTGGATATAATTTAACGCAATTATTAGTAGGAAGTGAGGGCACATTGGGTATCGTGACTAAGATTGTGTTAAAGTTAATTCCTTTGCCAAAATTCGATTTATTAATGCTTGCTCCATTCACCAATCTTGAAAAAGCCAGTGAAGCAGTAAGTGCAATTTTTAGAGCGGGGATTACGCCAAGTGCAATGGAATTAATGGAAATAGATTCTATTAAGATTGTGAGTAAGATGGTAGATAGCACTGCCTTCCCTGTGACTGACGATATTGCTGCGCATTTAATTATTGAAGTTGACGGCAATAACATGGATGTGTTGATGGGTGAAATGGAAGCCATTGCAGAAGTATTGACACAATATGAAGCAGGTGAAATTTTCTTTGCAGATGATGCTCAACAAAAAACAGAATTGTGGAAATTGAGAAGAAGAGTGGCAGAAGCAGTGAAGAGTGTTGGATATACCATTGAAGAAGATACAGTAGTCCCAAGAGCTGAATTACCGAAACTAGTTAAAGGAGTAAAAGCACTAGGAACACAATATGGATTCCATGCAGTTTGTTATGGACATGCCGGAGATGGTAATTTGCATATTAGAATCAACCACCCTACTATTAAGAACTCTCATGGTAGTGAGGAGATGAATGAAATATTGAAAGAGTTATTTGTATTAGTACATAGCTTAGGAGGCACTATTAGTGGTGAACATGGAATTGGATTAATTCAAAAACCCTATATGCCAGTAGTTTTTAAAGATGCTTCTTTAGAAATCATGAAAGGAATCAAAAAAGCATTTGATCCAAACAATATTTTAAACGCAGGAAAAATCTTCGATTTAAATTAATCAACAAATTCATGAAAAAAATCCTTGCAATTCTTTTGAGTAGTTTTGTGTTTCAAGCTAATGCACAAAACACCACTATTCAAACCACCAAATTAATGGAGCCTGAAAAACCATTAATGATTGGCGGAGGTTTAGTATTAGGAGGTGGATCTGGATCTTTTCAAATTGGTTTAAACCCTGAATTAGTTAAGTCTTACAATAACTATATAGACCTTGGTTTGATTTCCAATATCTATTATAGTTCATTTAGAACTGTGGCTTCTTATGATGGTATCAATGCCAAATTTCATAAAACTCAATTTGGCTTAGGTGGATTTGCAAGAGTATGGCCAGTATCTGAGTTCTTTTTACAAATTCAACCAGAGTATAATTGGACATGGTCTAAATCAACAGATATAGTGGATAATATCTCCAATAAAGTAAATGTAAGTGCCACAAGTGTACTTGCAGGTATTGGATATGGAAGAAGAAGCGAAAATGGGTTCTCTTATTTAAGTATTATGATTGATTTAGTGAACTCTCAACAATCTCCTTATGGCATGGGGCAATTAAGACCACAGCCCATTTTCAGAGCTGGCTTTGGATTGCCTATTCGCTTATCTAAGACAAAATAGCTAGAAGCTCTTCCCTATTATTACAGATAATAAATCTATATCTTGATTTGTCATACAAGAATCCTTTATCTTCCATTTTTTGAATCATTTCAATTAATGGATCATAAAATCCTTCAAAGTTATATAAGACAATCTTCTTTTCATGAATACTCAAGTTATTCCAAACCAACATTTCAAATAACTCATCAAAAGTCCCTAACCCACCAGGCAGTGCAATAGCAATATCACATTTATCATATAAAAGTAATTTTCTTGCATGCATGGTTTCAGTTACAATCAATTCTGTCAATCCTGTATGTTGAGCCTCCCACTCTAACAATAGTTTAGGAATAATACCAACTACTCTTCCACCTTTTGATAAGCAACCATTCGCAACTTCTCCCATTAAGCCTTTATTGCCTCCTCCATATACCAATTGAATTCCGTTTTCTGCTAAAACAGAGCCAATTACCCATGCTTCTTTTGAAAATGATGGGTCTTCTCCAGACTTGGAGCCACAAAATATAGTTACTGAACTTGGTTTCATATAAAGAGATTTAAATCGATACACAAAATAGGCATTTAATTCAAACTTTGTTATTACTTTGCCATTACTAATTTATCCATCATGAGTGCAACATTATTATTTGTATTTATTATTATCTATTTCTTGATTTTATTAGGAGTTGCAAAAATTACCGGCAAGAATAGTAATAATATGTCCTTCTTTATAGGTAACAAGAATAGCAATTGGATGTTGGTAGCTTTTGGCATGATTGGTACTTCTTTGAGCGGAGTAACTTTTGTAAGTGTGCCTGGTGCTGTGGGAAGAGATGCATTTCATTATTTACAAATTACTATTGGATATTTAATTGGCTACCTCTGCATTGCTTATATTCTTCTACCCATTTATTATAAATTAAATCTTACTTCAATTTATAATTATTTAGAGACTAGATTAGGTTTTAAAGCCTATAAAACTGGAGCTTCTTTTTTTGTATTATCTAGAACACTTGGTGCAACAGCTAGATTGTACCTGGTTGTGAAAATCTTACAAGTATTTATATTAGATAGCATGGGAGTGCCATTTTGGGGAACTACGTTGGTAATTTTAGCAATGATATTACTTTATACTTATGAAGGAGGTGTAAAAACAATTGTTTGGACTGACACATTACAGACTTCAGGAATGCTACTAGGTTTAATTATTTGCAGTGTGTATATTTTATCTAGAATGGACTTTACTGCATTGCAAGCATATACAGCCATGCAATCCAGAGGTTATGCAACCATTTTTGAAACAGATATCAATAGTAAATCATTTTTCTTAAAACAAATTATTGGTGGTGCATTTGTGACTTTAACAATGACTGGTTTGGACCAAGAAATGATGCAGAAAAATATTTCAGTAAAGACTTTAAAAGATGCACAGAAAAACATGATCACTATTGGCATTACTATGTTATTAGTAATTAGTATGTTTTTATTCTTAGGTGGTTTATTACATATCTACGCAAGAATGGTGAATGTGACTGCAGTGGGTGATGATTTATTCCCAGCATTGGCTTTGAACAACATGCCACCCTACTTGTCAATCATTTTCATATTGGCATTGATTTCTGCCCTCTTTCCTAGTGCCGATGGCGCTATTACTGCTTTAACTTCTAGTTTCTGTATAGACTTATTAGGTATGCAAAGAAACCAAGAATGGGATGAGGCCAAAAAGAAAAGAATTAGACAAACAGTGCATTTAAGTTTTGCTTTCATTTTCTTAATTATTGTTATGATTTTTAAATGGATCGACAATAAAAGCACCATCGATTTATTATTAAAGATCGCCTCTTATACTTATGGGCCTTTATTAGGATTATTTGCATTTGGAATTATTACTAAAAGAACAATCAATGACAAATGGTCTCCATTACCTTGTTTTATAGCGCCAATTATCTGTTTAATACTTGACAAATATCAGTTAGAACTATTGGGTAATTTTAAAATAGGTCAAGAACTATTGATAATTAATGGTTTAATAACTTTTATAGGTTTATGGCTGATTTCAAAGCCTGGTATCAAAAAAATATAGACCTTTGCGCATGGAGTTGATACATCCCAAGGCAAATGAATATGTAGACCAATATAGCAATGCTACTCCCCCACATTTAAAAGCTATGTATGAAGCCATTTTGGCCGAGCATCCTCACGCCCATTTGCAAAGCAATTGGAATCAGGGTGGATTTTTAGCTTTTATAAGCAAAATGCTTCAACCCAAATACATTATCGAAATTGGCACATTTAATGGCTTTAGTACTTTATGTCTTGCAGAAGGTTTGATACAAGAAGGTCAGGTAGATACTATAGAAATAAGGGAAGAAGATGCACAAAGAGCCCAAAGCTATTTTGAACAACATAGCAATGGTAAAACCATACATCAACATATTGGGGATGCTAAATCAATCATACCTTCCATTCCACACCAATTTGACCTTGCCTTTATTGATGCGGATAAAACAGGTTATATTGATTATTATACCCTATTAAAGCCCAAAATGAGCCGAAATGGTATTATTATTGCAGATAATACCTTGTTTCATGGGGATGTACTAGAAGAAAAGATCAGTGGTAAAAATGCCAAAGCAATTCAGGCATTTAACGAACTAGTAGCAGCAGATATAGAAACAGAAAAAATAATGTTGACCATTAGAGACGGACTTACATTGATTAGAAAAAAATAATTTTATGATGAAGCATTGTTTAGGATTTCTTTTTTTAGTAATTGGGACACAAATTGCCCAAGCTCAATCTGAATCAACGGTTGTTTATATAGAACAATATAAAAAGATTGCAGTTCAAGAAATGAAGCGTACTGGCATACCTGCATCTATTACA
>CAZXWT010000013.1:0-10630 GCA_964644475.1 uncultured Sediminibacterium sp.
ATTTCAGTGGATTTTCGGCCATTTTTTGGTTTAAAATTATAGAGACTGGGAAATGATCGCTGAAGCCTGCATTGTATTGGTCACCTGACCAGGTTCTTTTGGGATAGCCCTTGTATTTTCCCGTTGATTCAGTTCTATCTATTTTATTGTAAATTATTGATTTATAGTAGGTTATTTCTTTATTGGGGTCGAAAAAGGCCTTGCTCAATAAAATCTGATCAAAAAGGCTCCATTGGTCGTTAAATGCAAGGCTGCCCCATCCTTTTTTATAAAGTGGTAGAAAAGGGTTTTCTAAAGGGATATTTTTCAAGGAGGGGTCAGTTGGGTTGTCATTAAAATCACCCATCATGATTATCCGGGCTTCGGCATCTGTTTTTTGTATACTATCAATTAATGCCCTCGCCACTTCACTCGCCCAAAATCTTCTTTTAGAAGATATCCTAGTTCCGCCTCTTCTACTTGGCCAATGGTTCACTAAAACATGTACCCATTGATTATCTAGTAAACCCTTGATATATAAAATATCTCTGGTGGGAAAATCATTTTGATGATTACCCATGGATAAACTGATGGGTTTATATTGATAGGGTTTAAAATGTGCGGGATGATAAATGAGCGCAACATCAACGCCTCTTAAATCTTTGGAGTCAAAATGTATTATTTGATAATGATATTTTTTAATGACTGGATCATTCACCAAATCTTCCAACACCATTTTGTTTTCGATTTCCACCAAGCCCATAATACTTATTCCATCTTGATTTGCTTGCTTTCCTAATTCATAAATGGTTTGCGCTATTTGTTTTCTTTTTTGTACAAAAATTTGTGCATTATAAGATTTGACACTTTGAGGCGTGAATTCTTCGTCAATGGTATTTATCTGATCAATGGTATCATAAAAGTTTTCACAATTATAAAAACTGATAATACGCTTTGTTTGTCTTGAATTAGGCTGGGAAATGGTTGCATGATAACTAAAGAAGAATAAAACAAACAGAAATGTTTTCATTGGATATTATTATTCAACAATCTTAGATTTTAAGGGTATCAAAAAATTGAGTAATTGCCGAAAAAATTACAAGCTTATTAAAAAGCAAATTGAGTCATGTTTAATCATGACAATAAAACTGCTTCGTTTTTAATTGTACTCCTTGTTTCATTCTATGGACTAATAAATTCTTGCTATGCACAAGAAGTGCAAGAAGAGGAAGAGTGGGTGCCATCCATGCTTCAAGCCAACACAAGTACTTATATGAAATTGATGCAGTATGGTGGCTATGGGATTGGATGGAAATACAGAGGATTGAGTGATCCGGCTATTCTAGTGCTAAATGGTATTGCTTGGGATAGTAAATCTTTGGGCTTCACTTTATACAATGCAATGTCAGGTGTAAACAGTTTATCCAAAACAGCCACTATTCAGACATTCCCTTCCATCATGCACTATGCAACGATCAATGCAAGTGCAAATTCAAAACAAATTATATTTTCAAGTAGGCTTCAGTCATTTAGTGGAAGACAATTAAATCAAGTTTCGTGGAGTACTGGTTTGCATAAACAATCCTGGGCCAACATTCTAAAATTGCAAGAAGAAAAAACGGTTGTTCAAGATCCTGCATTGGGGAAAAGATCATTATTGGGTATTGCTTTTAGTACAGAAAAAATATTTTCTAATCATGCCAGTCTTGACTTCGCTATATGGTACAATGATATTCAACAAACCAAACAAACCCCTACAGTCTTGGAAGCTATACGTCTTTCAGGAAATACAAACTATCATCCAGGATGGGGCTGGTTTAATGGACAATTATCATTCCCTAATGCAAGGCAATCCAATTTGCCCATGGCTCAAATACAATATTCGACAAATCCCAATGCAAAACATTTTTTTCAAATAAGTTGGGGGCTTGCCAAGGGAAAGCAATCTGAAGATGGTTTGGAATGGAATGCTACAAAAGATCCAAGGCCCGATTATTATAAATACCTGCCTTCTTATTATAGAGATAGTTTGTTACAACAAAAAATCAAACTTGCTTTTCAAGAAAATCCTTCATTGTTGCAATTGGAATTTGATCAAATGAAGAAAACTAATCTATCGAGTAAAGATGGAAGATCTTATTATATCATAAGTCGTGAATACAGTAAGATCGCTGTTATACAACAAGCTATTAAGTATCGATTTGCTTGGAATGAAAGAATACAACTTGCGTTGAATTATAATGCTGCTTTTTACAAAATCGAAAAATCTAATTCCATTGTTAATTTATTGGGAGGTAAATATTATTTAAATTATAATAGCTGGGTCAATGACGACGGGGTGGATGTATTTCAATTTAACTTAAAAGCGCCAGATCAAAAAGTAGTTGAAGGAGCTAGCTGGGGAGCACATTATGCCATTCAAAATATAGATCAACAAGTTGGTTTTATTGGAACAGTGCAGTTTCCCAAATGGGACTATACCTTTGAAGCTGGATATGGAATGCGCTTATTTCAAAGAGAAGGATTTAATCAAAATGGTTTATATCCCAATCGCTCTTTGGGGAAATCTATTTGGTATACATTTCCTTCTAGTCTTCTACAATGGCAAACCATCTATAAGCACAGTCCACGTTTATACATTAGTTTCAATAGTTTTTCTCAACAATTAGCGCCTAGTTGGAATGAGGCTTTTGTGAATTTAGCATTACAAGATAAATTGTCTGATTTTTTGTTGCCATTGCAGCAATCTGGAATAGATCTAGGCATACATTATTTGGGAATATATTGTAGAACAGACTGGCACTTGTATCAATATTGGCAAAAAAACCAAATGGGCAATACTAGTTTCTATCATGATTACTATAATGCTTTTGTGCAGGGTAGTTATGGCTTACTTCATTCCAATAGTTTTGGATTAGAAGGAGGAGCAGAGACCAATTTTAATGCTTTGTTGAATTTTCAATTAGCCTTTTCTTGGGGCAGGAGTGTAATTATCAATAACCCTGTTTACACCATTCAATTAATAAACAATGCCTATCCTTTAGAATCTGGTAATCTTTATTTACAAAACCTGCCTGCTTCTTCTAGCCCTCCCATTGTTTTAGCTACTGGAATCAATGCTCAATTATCTAACTCGCTCAGGCTGGGTTTTACAACGCAAATTGGCTGGAATAGATATATGGAACTAGATTATTATAGACGTGCTTTTTTATGGGAAAAGAAATACAAAGAACAATATTCGGAAGGTAAAGAATATCCATTGAATCATTTGCCTAGTGGACTTATTGGAAATCTATTTTGCAATAAAAATTTTCAATTTAAAACAGCTCGTTTTCAACATCGAATAAAATTATTCTTGCAAGTCAATAATATTTTTAATGTAATTGTTCCACTACTTGCATTTGAGCAAACTAGGTTTGATTACAAAAATTTTCAGCTAGACAAATTTGCACCAAGATATATTCTAGGAAGGCCTTTGAACGGATCTATTCAATTTATTTATCAACTTAATTAAGCCAATTATGAAAAAGTATTCCATCTCTTTATTAGCTTTTGTTTTTAGTGTTTTGTTTATTTCTGCATGCTTTAAGCAAAACTCTTATGCAACAAATATTTCTTCTAATGGTTTTGATAGTGTGGTGAGTATTAAAGCGCTTAAAAAAATGCATTATACTGGAGAATTTGAAACCATCAAAAACAATATGGCTATTGAAGGGGTGGTAGTGGCCAATGACGAATCTAATAATTTGTATAAGTCACTTGCAGTGCAAGATAGTACAGGAGGAATTTTGATGGTTTTAGACGGCACCAGTTTGTACCAGACTTATCCAATTGGCGCAGTCTTAAAAATTCAATTAAAAGATTTAATCCTAACTGACTATCGCAGAATGGTACAAATTGTTGCAGCGGTAGATACCACAACTGGAACTATACAAACGACTGGAATTCCATCCTCCCTTTTTTCTCAATACATCAAAGTAGTCAAAGATCAACCGATAATCAAACCTTTGATTGTAGGTGCAAAAAATTTACACGATAGCTTACAAGGAAGGCTGATTAAAATTACCAATGTTGAATTTGCTTCTGCTGATACGGGATTAACTTATGCCGATAAGAAAAATAAAATTGGAGCTAGCAGGGCTTTGAAATTTTGTACTGGAGGAACTATTTATTTGCGAACAAGTGGTTATGCCGACTTTGCTGGTATAAAACTGCCAGCTGGGAATGGTGATGTGGTGGGGGTTTATTCTGTATATAATTCCGAAAAGCAGCTTTTTATTCGAGACACAAGTGACATTTTGTTAAAAAATAAGCGCTGTACAGGGGCTGCTTGGCTTAAAAATTAGCCCTGGCTTGTCAGCTTGGCAGTATGAGGGGTTTGGTACCTTCTTTGCTATAGTATTGCCAAACAAGAAATATTTAATTATGCAAAAAGGTCAAATACGTGTACAGACAGAGAACATCTTTCCAATTATCAAGAAGTTCTTATACAGTGATCATGAGATTTTTTTACGTGAGTTAGTGAGTAATGCAGTAGACGCTGCTCAAAAATTAAAAACCTTACATGGCAAAGGGGAAGCCAAGGGTGAAATTGGTCAATTAAGAGTGGACGTTGTATTAGACGCAAAAGAAAAAACCATTTCTATTATAGACAATGGTATTGGTATGTCTGCTGAAGAAGTAGATAAGTATATTAACCAAGTGGCTTTTAGTGGTGCGGAAGAATTTGTACAGAAATACAAAGACGCAAGTGTGATTGGTCATTTTGGTTTGGGCTTTTATAGCTCTTTCATGGTGAGTAGTAAAGTGGATATTTATTCTAAGAGTCATACTGGAGCACCAGGCGTTTTCTGGAGCTGCGATGGTAGTACTGAATACGAATTATATGAAGTTGACTATAGCAATAGAGGTACTAAGATTGTATTGCATGTTAATGATGAAAGTGCAGAATTTTTAGACGCATTTAGAGTGAAAGGTATTTTAGAACGTTTCTGTAAGTTCTTGCCTGTGTCTATTTATTTCACTGATGCAAATGCGGAAAAGAAAGAAGTGAAAGAAGGTGAAGAGGCAAAAGCAATTGAAGAAAAACCAATCAATAACACCAATCCATTATGGGTGCGTAAACCTTCTGAATTAACTAAAGAAGATTACGAGAATTTTTATAGAGAATTGTATCCATTTGGTGAGACACCATTGTTCTGGATTCATTTGAATGTTGATTTCCCATTCAACTTAACGGGTATTTTATATTTCCCTAAGATCAAGCAAAGTTTCGAGATTCAAAAAGACAAGATCCAATTATACTGCAATCAAGTATTTGTTACAGACGAAGTAAAAGATATTGTTCCTGAATTCTTGATGTTATTGCATGGTGTAATTGATAGTCCAGATATTCCATTAAACGTGAGCCGTAGCTATTTACAAGGCGATCCAAATGTGAAGAAAATCAATGCACATATCACTAAAAAAGTAGCAGATAAATTAGAAGAGATCTTCAATACAGATCGTAAAGCATTCGAAGAAAAATGGGAGAGCTTAGGTTTGTTTGTGAAATATGGTATGATCACAGACGATAAGTTCTTAGAGAAAGGAAACAAGTTTTTGATTTTAGAAGATGCAGCAGAAAAAGGGAAATATTATACTTTGGATGAATACAAAACTGCTACAGAAGCTACTCAGAAAAACAAAGAAGGCAAGCATGTATTATTATATACAACCAATCCAGTAGGTCAGGACGCATTTATCCAAGCAGCAGTTGCTAAGGGCTATAAAGTAATTAGTTTAGAGACCATGGTGGATGCAGCTTTTATCAATAATGTAGAGATGAAATGGGAGGGTGTGCAGTTCGTTCGTGTGGATGCAGATGTAGTAGATAATTTAATTGATAAGCAAGAAAATATCGAATCTGTTTTAAGCAAAGACGAAGTAGAGCAAGCAAAGAAATTATTTGAATTCCAAGTACCACAAATTACTTTGACGGTGGATGTGAAAGGTTTGAGTAAAGATGCTGCTCCTGTGATTGCAACTCGTCCAGAGTTTATGCGTCGTATGAAAGATATGGCTAGCATGGGTGGTGGCGGAATGACTGCTTTTTATGCGCAAATGCCTGACGAAGTAAATTTAACCATCAACGGAAATCATCCAATATTCCAATCTTTGTTAAAAGAACCAGATATCGACAAGCAACAAAAGCAAGCTAGAAATTTAGCTGACTTGGCTTTATTGTCTCAAGGTTTATTACAAGGCACTGAATTAACTAATTTCATTAACAGAAGTGTTGATTTATTAAAATAGTTATTCCCCAATAATAGCTGAAAATAAAAAAGCGACTCAACGAGTCGCTTTTTTTGTAGACGGGGTAGTAAAATAGTACAATTTATTCTTCGCAAGGTTTGATGTCTATAATTTGCATTTGCACCGATTGGGTTCCTTGCCATTCATTTAATTGCAATTGGAAAACGATATCAAAAGGCTTTCCGGACTTAATAAGGTCTAAATGCTGTGGCATATTGTAACCTATTCCTCTAATGGTATTCTTTCCTTGTTTGAAACTACAGCTGATGTGTACCTCTTTTACCATTTTCGAATATCCAGTGTCATATACTTTATGTGCGATGAAAATTGGTTTGGTGTTTTCTGGTCCAAAGGGTTCCATCTGTGCAATGATCTGATAAAAGTTCATGCTGATATTATCCAAAGGCAATATTGCATTGATGGTAATTTCTGGAGTTAATTGATCTTCGGTGATACGTTCAGCTACTGCTTTTTCAAAAGCTTCTTTGAAAGCCTCTAGTTGATCAATAGCCAAAGTCATACCAGCTGCAGCAAAATGTCCGCCATATCCTAATAAGTGCTCTCTGCAAGCATGTAATGCTTCATATAAATTAAAACCTTGTACACTTCTTGCACTACCAGCAATCACTTCTCCGCTTTGCGTTAATACAATAGTAGGTTTATAATGTTTTTCAATTAATCTACTTGCAACAATACCCACCACGCCCTTATGCCAATGGGATTCGAAAACCACAGATGACTTTTTATTAGTATGATTAGGGTCGTTTTCAATTTGTGCTAATGCTTCTTCTGTAATGCTAGAGTCCGCTTCTCTTCTGTCTAAATTATCTTGTTGTAATAAAGAAGCAATAGCCCTTGCATTGGTAATATCTTTTTCAATAAATAGTTGTACCGCTTTTTTAGCATCATCCATTCTGCCGGCTGCATTAATTCTAGGGGAAACAGTAAAGCCAAGACTACTCATTTTAATGGGCAGGCTTTGTTTGGATTGTTCTAGAATGGCTTTTAATCCATTGCATGGGTTGTCGTTTATTTTTTGTAATCCAAAAAAACTTAGTGTTCTGTTTTCATCTACCACTGGTACAATATCAGCAGCGATGGCTGTAACGACTAAATCTAAATATTGTAAATACGATTCACTAGGCAGTTGGTATACTTCTGCCAATGCAGTGATTAATTTAAATACTACACCACAACCGCATAATTCTTTAAATGGATAAGTACAATCCACTTGCTTTGGATTTAAAATAGCCACAGCTGGTGGTATGATGGCGTCTGGCAAATGGTGATCACAGATGACAAATTCAATACCTAGCTCTTTCGCATAGGCAATCAGGTCGGTGGATTTAATACCACAGTCAACAGAGATGATTAAATTAAATCCATTTTCTTTTGCGTAATCAATCCCTATTTTAGAAATGCCATATCCTTCTTTGTATCTATGGGGAATATAGTAATCAATATTGGGAGCTAATTCTTTTAAAAACTGATACAATGTTGCCACTGAAGTAGTGCCATCTACATCGTAATCGCCATAAACCAATATCTTTTCTTGTTTTTCAAAAGCAACTTGTATGCGCTCCACAGCTTTGCGCATATCTTTCATCAACCAAGGTGAATATAGATGTTCTAAATTGGGTCTAAAGAATTTTCTTGCTTCTTCAAACTCAACAATACCTCTTTGAACTAATAATTCACAAAGTATGGGATTGATTTTAAGTGCTTCTTGTAAAGAGGCCACTAATGCCGGATCGGCTTGTATGATATTCCACCTTTTTTCCATTAGTAAGCTCTATCGGTTGTGTATCTTACTAATTCTTCCATTGCTTCCCTTGCAGGTGTTGGTGGAAATGAATTCAAAATAGCCAAAGCATTGTCTCTATATTCTATCATTTTGGCTTCTGCATATTCAATGCCGCCATTTGATTTGACTGCATCTATTACAAATTTCACTTTTTGTTTATCATTATTATTGTTTTTGACAATATAGATAATAGCTCTTTTTAAATCCTTTGGTACTTTTTGTAAAATATGAATCAGTGGAAGGGTTAACTTTTTTTCTTTGATATCATTACCGGTTGGTTTGCCCACTTTAGCGTCGCCGTAATCAAATAAATCGTCTTTAATCTGAAAAGCCATGCCCACTTGCTCTCCAAAGGTTTTCATTTTTTGAATAATTTCTTCATTACTAGTAACAGAGGCTGCACCTGCTGCACAACTTGAAGCTAAAAGACTTGCCGTTTTACCATTGATGATATCGTAGTAAACAGATTCGTCAAAATTTAAATTTCTTGTTTTCTCTATTTGCAATAATTCGCCTTCACTCATTTTCTTTACAGCATTAGAGAGAATGGTGAGTGTGTTAAAGTCTTGGTTTTCTAAGGATAATAATAGTCCTTTAGATAATAAATAATCGCCCACTAATACAGCAATCTTGTTTTTCCATAATGCATTGATAGATAAAAAGCCTCTTCTTTCAGTTGCATCATCTACTACATCGTCATGCACTAAAGTAGCTGTGTGTAATAATTCAACTAAAGAGGCTGCTCTATAAGATGCGTCATTAATCTCTCCGTGTAATTTAGCGGATAACAATACAAACATGGGGCGCATTTGCTTCCCCTTTCTTTTCACAATGTATTGCATGATTCTATCGAGTAAAGAAACCCTACTCTTCACTGCTTCTTTGAAATGCGCTTCAAATAGCTCTAACTCTTTACCAATAACTTTTTTTGCTAATTGCATGGGGGATTAATCATTTAGCATATTAAAATGAAGCGCGCCAAAATTTTGTAATGAACTTAGTTTTAAATCGGCAGCTCCCCAAATATCAGATTTAATATGATCTGCTGCAGGCACAACCACGCAAGTCATTCTTGCCGCTTTTGCTGCAATCATTCCATAGAAAGAATCTTCAAAACAAATACAGGCTAGTGGACTAATATGTAAACCTGCTGCACATTCTAGATATACTTGTGGATGTGGTTTAGCATGTACCATATGTTGTGCAGAGCAACTAGATTGTATATAACTTCTTATGTGTAATTTATCTTTGATCCACTCAATTAATAATGCAGGAGAAGAGGTAGCCAAGCCCATTTTGAAATCTCTTTGTAAGAAAAATTCAAATATATGTTCAACACCTGGCATTAATGTAGCTTCCTTGTCTATTAAATCTAAAGCGAGGTCTATAATTTTTTGTTCTGCTCTATCAAATTCACTTGCAGGTACTTTATGCTCGTGTAACCAATGTGCCACAAATTCTTTGGATCTTAGTCCTGTAGTAAACTGGTATTGTGCTTCTGTGAGTTGAATACCGTATTGTCTAAAAATTTCAGTAGCGGCTCTGTTCCATAATGGCTCGCTATTAATTAATAAGCCATCAATATCAAAAATTACAGCAGACTTCTTCATTGTCTAAAGATACTATTTGTTAGTTAAACAGCACGTGATTAGTACATATTTATGTCTTATATTGCACACCTAACTAATGGATTAGATATGAAATTGTGGGAGCGCATTAAAAGAATTAAAATTTTCCGTTCTGTTATATATGGAGTGGTTGGTTTATTCTCTTATCCTGGATTAGCCTTGTTTAATAGAATTGATATTCAGGGTACCGAAAATTTAGAGCACTTACCCAAAAAGAACGTTTTATTTGTAAGCAATCATCAAACTTATTTTGGAGACGTGATTGCCTTTGTTCATATTTTTTGTGCAGTGAAATGGGGCAAGTATAATAAACTAGGCATACCTTATTATTTATTGAACCCTTTTACCAATGTATATTTTGTTGCGGCAGAAGAAACCATGAATAGCAATTGGCTAACTCGCTTGTTTAAATTGGGTGGAGCATTGACTGTAAAAAGAACTTGGAGAGCAGAGGGGCAGGATGTTAAAAGAGATAGGGATGTAGTGGACACGCAAAAAATTGATAAAGCATTAAAGAAAAGTTGGGTAATTACTTTTCCTCAAGGAACTACAAAGCCTTTTGCTCCTGGAAGAAAAGGGACTGCACATATTATCAAAAATAATCACCCAATAGTAGTGCCAGTCGTAATTAATGGATTCTGGAGAGCTTTCACCAAAAAAGGATTGACTTTTAAGAAAGTTGGAACACCTTTAACGGTGCGATTCAAGGCGCCACTGAATATTAATTATGAAGCACCAGTGGAAGAAATTCTAGAACAAGTGATGGATGCCATCGAGCAGAGCAAATCCTTTATGTTAAAGGGTGCACATCATCAGCAATAAGTTTTTACTGACATACTTTTACAAATTCGTGTGATTTATTAGTCCTTTATAAATAAGGCTTTTAATTCAGTTGCATCATCTGGCAACATTTTACCTGCTAGAA
>CAZXWT010000013.1:10730-15017 GCA_964644475.1 uncultured Sediminibacterium sp.
ATAAATAAGGCTTTTAATTCAGTTGCATCATCTGGCAACATTTTACCTGCTAGAATTAAACGCAATTGTCTTCTTCTTAAAGCACCGGCATAGTATTTTTTTTCTTCTTCTGTTTCTGCAATTATTTCTGGGACTTTCTTTGGTTGCTTGTTTTCATCCAATGCAACAAAAGTAAAGAATGCTTCATTACTTAGTTCTCTCGATTGTGAGATCATATTTTGATTCCACACTTTTAAGTGTACTTCCATAGAAGTATTAAAAGACCTTGTCACTTTTGCTTCGATACAAATAACATTGCCCAATTTGATGGGGGATTTAAAACTTAAATTATCCACTGAAGCGGTCATACAAGCGGAGTTACAATGTTTGGCTGCTGCTAAATATGCAGCAATATCCATCCAGTACATTAATCTACCACCCATTAAATCTCCAAAAGTATTGGTGTCATTGGGTAAAACCAATTCATTCATGGTAGTAAATGAATCCTTCGCTTTTCTCGCTTCCATGTTTTGCTGTTTAGAAGCCAAAGATACAATATGTTAAACTACACAATTTGCTAGTTTGGAAAGATAATTTGGATCCACCGTGGCGCCTATACCAGGTGTGTCTCCAATGGATACATGCATGCCATTAAATTGCACGCCACCCATTACAGGGTCTTCTGTATGACCTAATAAACAGGTATCCATATCGTAGAATTGTACATTGTCATGGGCTAATGCAAAATGCAGTTTAGCACTCAGTGCCAATCTACTTTCTAACATACCACCCATCATGCAGGCAATACCGTTTTGTTTGGCGATATCATGAATCTTGATAGCTTCATGAATGCCGCCGCTTTTGGAGAATTTGATATTTATATAATGACAAGCTTTTTGTTGAATTAATTTTCTTGCATCATGGTGCGTGAACACAGATTCGTCCGCCATAATCTTAATGGGAGAGGCTGCGCAAAGTGCAGGCAAGAAATCGTCATAATATTTGTGCATGGGTTGTTCGCAGAATTGGATATCAAATGCAGATAGAGCGGTTAATACTGGTAATGCATCTTCCTTGCTCCAGCCCTGATTTGCGTCTATTCTTACAATAATGTCTTTCCCAATGGCTGATCTAATTTGTTGAATTCTTTCAATATCTTCTGCGGGCTTCTTGCCTAATTTAACTTTAATCATACTCACACCTTTGGCTTTAAACTCTATAGCTTGCTTTGCCATAGAATTTGGTGTACCAATGCCAATAGTCAAATCTGATTCGATAGGCTTTTGTTTTCCACCTAAATAGGCATATAGTGGTTGGTTGGCAGCTTGTGAAGCAATATCATACAGGGCTAAATCAAAAGCACTTTTTGCTGTATAGTTTCCAGCAATAACCAAATCCAATTCTTTTAATCTTTCTTCAATAGCTAATGGATCTTTGCCTTTCCAAAAAGCAGCAAAATCTTTGGCTAATAAATAACAGCTTTCTTGTGTTTCTCCAACAATCATTGGAAAAGCAGAACATTCGCCCCAACCGATGATGCCAGCGTCTGTATGTATTTTGATTAAAATATTTTGAGCAAATTCCATGGTACCTGTAGCAATGGTAAAAGGAACCATGGGTATTTTGTACAAGAATATCTCTGTTTTTACAATTTTCATAAAACTGATTTGTGGTTTAAAGATACCTTAGATTATTTATATCTATATCCTTTGTAATTAGCTATTTAGTACCGATATTTGCATACGAACTAATGTTAGCATGAACCCATCTTTTGACAATACCCAAAATGCATTTGCCTACAAGTCTACTGGAGATTTAAAGAAAGCAAGATTTTTATTTAGCGTTATTCAAAGTCCTATAGTAGTGTCTTTGGCAACTAAGTTGACGCCTATGTTGATGCAGTCGGGTTTGCCTATTAATGGATTAATTAGATCTACTATTTTTAATCAATTTGTTGGAGGGGAAACATTAGAAGAATCTGCAAGAGTGGTGAAGCAATTAAGCGCTTATCAAGTGCAGGTTATTTTAGATTATGGAGTGGAGGCAAAAGAGGGAGAAGATAATTTTGATGCGGTTACTGAACATATTATTGAAGCGATTGAATTTGCGGCTTCACAAAATAATGTACCCTTTGTAAGTGTTAAAATTACAGGGGTAGCGAGCATGCGTTTATTAGAAAATTTAAATGATGCTCCAAGATTAAGAAGCGGCATACATGATAGCGAAGAAGACAATGCAGCTTGGAATAGAGTAAAAGAAAGAATGTACGCTATTTGTGAAGTAGCAACAGAGAAGGGAGTGGGGGTTTTAATTGATGCAGAAGAAACTTGGATTCAAGATCCTATTGATAGATTAGCGATTGAATTAATGTCTATTTATAACAAAGAAAAAGTAGTGGTGTACAATACTTATCAATTGTATAGACATGATAGATTGCGTTTTTTACAAATGTCCCACAGCATTGCCAAGGATAAACAATTTTTATTGGGTGCGAAATTGGTGAGAGGTGCCTACATGGAAAAAGAAAGAGAGCGTGCTCAGAAAAATGGTTATGCTTCTCCTATTCATGCCAATAAAGAAGCCGTGGATGCTGATTTTAATAAGGCAGTTGATTATTGTTTACAACATATCGATTCAATAGCGTTGTTATTAGCATCACATAATGAATTAAGCAATCAGTTGGCTATGCAGACGATGCAAAACAAACAGTTGGCTAATAATCATCCACATATTCATTTCTCTCAGTTATATGGTATGAGTGATCATATTACTTTTAACATGGCCAATGCAGGTTTTTCTGTAAGTAAATACCTGCCTTTTGGCCCTATTAAAGACGTCATTCCTTATTTAATGCGTAGAGCAGAAGAGAACTCTAGCGTGAATGGACAAACTGGCCGCGAATTGGTCTTAATTCGTAAAGAATTGGCGCGTCGTAAAGGGAAATAAATTTTTTTATTCTCAGGGGGTTTGGTCGTAAATTGCAGCATGCAACAATATTTAGATTTACTCCAACATATCTTAGATAATGGTAATCAAAAAACAGACCGTACTGGCACAGGTACCAAGAGCTGTTTTGGCTATCAAATGCGTTTTAATTTACAAGAAGGTTTTCCTTTAGTTACTACCAAGAAAGTGCATTTAAAAAGTATTATTTACGAATTACTTTGGTTTTTAAATGGAGATACCAATATCAAATATTTGAAAGATAATGGTGTAAGAATTTGGGACGAGTGGGCAGATGAAAATGGAGACCTTGGTCCAGTATATGGTAAACAATGGAGATCTTGGGAGGGTGCTAATGGTGTAGTGGTAGATCAGATTTCAGAATTGATTGATCAAATTAAAAAGACGCCTGATAGTAGAAGATTAATTGTGAGTGCATGGAATGTAGGTGATTTAAAGAAAATGGCTTTGATGCCTTGTCATAATATGTTTCAATTTTATGTGGCAGATGGCAAATTAAGTTGTCAATTGTATCAAAGAAGTGCAGATGTATTCTTAGGAGTGCCTTTTAATATTGCTTCTTATGCATTATTGACGATGATGATTGCACAGGTTTGTGATTTACAATATGGCGATTTTGTGCATAGTTTTGGTGATGTGCATTTATACAACAATCACTTTGAACAAGCTAAAACACAATTGGCTAGAAAACCTTTTCCATTGCCTACAATGAAAATCAATCCGGCAGTAAAAGATATCTTCTCGTTTAAGTTTGAAGATTTTACTTTGGAGAATTACGAATGTCATCCAGGAATTAAAGCGCCTGTTGCAGTTTAATTAAAAATAAAAGAATGAAAATATCCCTAGTGGTAGCCGCTTCAGATAATCATGCCATTGGCAAGGATAATCAATTGCTTTGGCACTTACCAAAGGATATGCGTTTTTTCAAGAATACTACCTGGGCTTTACCCATATTAATGGGGCGTAAAACCTTTGAATCTTTGGGTAATAAACCATTGCCAGGAAGATTGAATTTAGTGATTACTAGACAAACTGGTGTTCAATATAATGGCGCAACAGTAGTAGGTTCATTAGAAGAAGCGATGGCTATTGCAAAACAAAATGATTACAAAGAATTGATGGTTATTGGTGGTGGAGAAATCTATTCAATGGCATTGCCAATGGCTCAGACTATATACTTAACAAGAGTACATACCCATATTGAAGGCGATACTTATTTCCCTGAGTTAGGTACAGAGTGGGTGAAAGAATCTTCCGAGCCGCAACTAGCAGATGAAAAACATGCTTTTAATTTTGACTTTGAAATTTGGCAAAGAAAATAAAAGCCATGTATCCAGCCCTTAC
>CAZXWT010000014.1:0-3787 GCA_964644475.1 uncultured Sediminibacterium sp.
CTTTGGCAGTCTCCACTTGGTAGCCGGCTTTTGCTAAATGAAACCCAATTATTTCTAGAATATCAGGTTCATCGTCTGCAATTAATATTTTGATTTGGCTGCCTTCCATAATACTACAAATTTAACCTTAAAAGAGCAGAATTAGTTATCTGATGAGTATTATCAAATTGTTAACTAGCCAAGTTTTGTAAAATGTGCTTGATATAAGGATTGTGTAGCTTCTCTCTACCTAAACTAGTCTCAGGCCCATGACCAGAATAGATCATTAATTCGTCTTTTAAAGGAATAATCTCTTTGCGAATGCTATTGATCAAATCTGTTGGATTGCTGCCTGGCAAATCGGTTCTTCCAACACCATCCATAAAAATCAAATCACCTCCAATAATAAATTGTTGCGCTTCATGGTAAAAACAAAGACTGCCTGGAGAATGACCAGGTGTTAAAAGACATTTAAATTGATCTTTACCGAATTGAATTATTTCATTGGCTTCTAGGTATTGTACAGGGCCCGAATATGCTTCTGTTGGAATGCCCCATTTAGCACTTGCTTCAGGTAATCTATCTATAACCACCTGTTCATTTTTGTGAAAATGTGCAGTTAGGCCATAGTTTTCATGCACAAAATTATTTCCAAAAACATGGTCTAAATGACAATGTGTGTTCAGTAATAATTTGGGGGTTAAATTTTGCTCTTCAATAAAACTGGTGAATTGTTTGAAATCAATTCTAGTATACATACCAGGATCGATTATGATGGCTTCTTTCTGCTCATTATATAAAATATAGGTATTCTCCTGGAATGGGTTAAAGCAAAAAGAATGTATTTGGATCATGTGTAAGTCTTTCCTGCAAAACTACAATCAAAATGATGAATGGTGACCAAACTCAGTCTTAAAAAAAGAAATATGGGTTACCTTTGCGAAATGAAAATGATCCTGTGCCGTATATGTTTCTTATTAAGTGTTTTAATTGGCATTTCTTTGCCTGGGCTTAGTCAAGATATTGTTTGGAAAGGTAAAGTGGCTGATCATCAAAGCGAGGAGCCATTACCCTATGTATCTGTATCTTTTGTAAAAGCTAAGAGAGGGGTTATTACTGATTCTCTTGGTAATTTTTCTTTACCCAATTCCTATTATGGCAAATCGGATACTTTATTGATTCAAAGTGTTGGTTATACTTCTTTATATATCCCGCTATCTAAATTAAATAATGATGATTTAGGTATTGTCCATTTATTTGTTCAAGCAGCCAAGCAGGAAGCAGTAGTTAAGTCAAAGTATAATAGGGCTTTATGGTTTTGGAGAAAAATCATGTCTAAAAAATATAAAAACAATCCAGCTAATTTTAAAAATTATAGTTACGAACTATATAATAAAATGGAAGTGGATTTAAATAATGTACAGAAAGACAAATTAGCAAAAAGCAGTTTAGTGAAGCCACTTGAGTTTGTTTTTGACTTTATTGATACTGCAGAAAATCATAAAGCATTTTTACCAGTTTATATTACAGAGACAATCTCTGATTATTATAATCAAAATGATCCTCGCAAGGTTTTAGAAGTAATAAAGAAGACAAGAACTAATGGATTAGAGAATGAATCAATAATAAAAGAGTTAGGAGGTACTTATCAAAATATCAATGTTTATAAAAATGTAATACCTGTTTTTAATAAAGAATTTATTAGTCCTTTTCATTCTAATGCTGATGCTTACTATAGTTTTAAATTAGCGGATACTGCTTATTTAAACGGAAAGAGATTAGTTCATTTGCTTTTTAAGCCTAAAGGAATTAACGAGCTGACTTTCGAAGGAGATTGCTGGGTAAATGATACTAGTTATGCCATTCAGAAAATTACTTTAAGACCTTCTACTTTCGCAGACATCAATTTCTTGGAAGCATTGACCATGATTCAAGAATTCAAATTAATCAACGATACAACTTGGTTCTTGGCCAAAGACAGGTTTGTAGCTGATTTTAGTCCTAAGAAGGGTGGACTAGGTATTAAGGGAAGAAAGACTTCAACCTATAAAAATGTGCTTATTAATGATACCGCAATTGCTTATAAATTAGACGAAATAGAAAGATCTCCTAAAGTGGAATTGTTAGACAAATCTTCTTCCAATGATGAAGCAGAGTGGCAAGCTTTAAGACATGAACCCTTGGCTAAAACTGAAAAAGCAGTATATGCAGTATTGGATACACTCAATAAGAACAAGACATTTTTATTATATAAAGATGCTGCAGAATTTCTAATTAAGGGGATTAAAGAAATTGGTAATTATACATTTGGACCTTGGTTTAATGTATTGAGTAGTAATAAATGGGAAGGAACAAGATTGAGGTTCGATTTAGCTACCAATTTAGGTTTTAGTAAACACTGGAATATTTATGGTTATGGGGCTTACGGCTTTGTTGATCAAAAATCTAAGGGAAAACTAGGCGTTACCTATAGGTTTAATAAAAGTCCATTGATTTATGCGCAATTAGAGCATAAATCTGATTTGGAATTTGGCCAAGAATATTTTGACCAAATTAATAACGACAATTTATTCGGCACTTTATTAAGAAGACCCAATATTCCATTTAGGTTTCAAGAATTGCAACAAACGCAGTTTAAAGTATTTCATGAAAATAATAAAGGTTTTCAATTTACCTGGGCATTAGCAGATAAACAATACAATCCATTATTAAACCTGCCAAAGATATTAGAGAATGGAAGCATTGCTCCAATGCATGCGGTTGAAGCTTCTTTTGGTGTTAGGTTTGCTTATCAAGAGAGGTATTTAGAAAGTAATTTTTCTAGATTTGGATTTGGAAGTTTATACCCGGTTGTAGAATTAAAATATGCACAGTCTTATAAAGGTGTTTTAAACAGTGGCGCAGATTATCAAAAACTGAATTTCACTTTAAATGATGATCTGCCTATTACTCCTTTTGGTAATATAGTGTACTCGATTTATGCAGGTAAAACATGGGGTAGAGCGGCTTATTCTTTCTTAGACATTATGCCTGGCAATGAAATGATGTATTATAATAAGTATGCATTTAATATGATGAGGAGATATGAATTTGTAAGCGATGCTTATGTTGGAATGAATATCGAACATAAATTAGGTAAAGGGATTTTAAAATATATTCCAATAGTGAAGAAAACTAAATGGAGACAATTTTGGAATCTAAAGTCGGTTGTTGGTGCTCTTTCTTCAGAAAATACAGCGTATAATTTTATAGGAAGCCATCCGTTTAATTCTTTTCAGTCAAAGCCTTATTATGAAATAGGAACCGGTATTGAAAACATTGCCAGATTTTTTAGAATCGACTTTGTTTGGAGAGTGAAAAATGACATTCATCAAACAGCCACTCCTTCTAATTTTGGTATTTTCGGAAGCTTTAGAGTTAGCTTATAAAAAATTACAAATTCTTTTCACCATACTTGGTCCTTCATAAATAAATCCTGACCAAACTTGCACTAAGTCTGCACCAGCATTTAATTTAGATTGTGCATCTGCGCCAGTTAAAATACCGCCGCTTGCAATAATTGGTATGCGTCCATTAATGCCTTTGTATAAATATTGAAGTACAGCATTTGACTTTGCTAATAATGGTTTACCGCTTAATCCACCTGCGCCAATTTTTTCAGCTTTCTTTTGATTTGATGCAGTTAATATAGTTCTATCTAAAGTAGTATTACTTGAAACCAATCCATCAATTTTCACTTCTTGTGTTAATGAAATAATATCATCTAATGCGCTTAATTCTAAGTCGGGTGCTATTTTTAATAAAATCG
>CAZXWT010000014.1:3887-14417 GCA_964644475.1 uncultured Sediminibacterium sp.
ATAATATCATCTAATGCGCTTAATTCTAAGTCGGGTGCTATTTTTAATAAAATCGGTTTATTATTTTTATTTAGATTTTGTAACTCAGAAAATATTTTTCTTAATGCTTCTTTTTCTTGCAATGCTCTTAATCCTGGTGTGTTGGGAGAGCTAACATTCACTACAAAATAGTCTACTACTTCTTCCAGTCCTTTAAAGTTGATGCAATAATCTTTCCATGCATCTTCGTTCTCAGTAATTTTATTTTTACCAATATTGCCACCAATAATGATAGGTGCATGATTTTTAGATTTTCTATCTTTTAATCTTTTAGAAATTTTTTCAACTCCATCATTATTAAAGCCCATTCTATTGATCAAAGCTTTTTGATCGGGTAATCTAAACAATCTAGGTGCAGGGTTGCCTGCTTGAGGAAGTGGAGTCACGGTGCCAATTTCAATAAATCCAAAACCTAGTAAAGCCAAGACATCTAAATGTTCTGCATTTTTATCAAATCCGGCACCTAGGCCTACTGGGTTGGGAAAATCTATACCCAAGACCCTTTTTTGCAGATTATTGTTTTTATACTGGAAAGTATTCGCCATCCAATTTCTAAAAAAAGGTACTGCAGCTGCTGCATGTAGGCCTTGCATTGATAACTTATGGGCAGTTTCAGGTGGGAATAAAAACAAGCCATTCTTAATAAGAGGATAGATCATGCCTCAAAATTACAATGAAATATTTAGTTGCATAAACAACCTTTTGAAAAAATGACTACTTTTAGGGTAGAATTGATTCTTTTTAAACATCATTTTATGCAAGAAGCTTATATCGTTGCTGGATTTAGAACAGCTATTACCAAGAGTAAAAAAGGTGGGTTTAGATTTATGCGTTCTGACGAATTAGCCATTGAAGTAATCAAAGGGCTAATGCAATCTCTTCCAATGTTGGACCATAAATTAGTAGACGATGTAATTGTAGGTAATGCTGTGCCAGAAGCAGAACAGGGTTTACAATTTGGAAGAATGATTTCTGCAAAAGCTTTAGGAATTGAAGTCCCTGGAATTACCATCAATAGATATTGTGCAAGTGGATTAGAAAGTATTGCAATGGCCACTGCTAAAATTAGAACAGGTATGGCTGATTGTATAATTGCAGGTGGAACAGAGTCCATGTCAATGGTTCCAACAGCAGGCTGGAAGACAGTGCCAGCATATTCTATAGCCGAGCAAGATCCAGATTTTTATTTATCCATGGGATTGACTGCAGAAGCTGTTGCGAATGAATATAATATTAATAGAGAAGATCAAGATGCATTTGCATTAGCTTCACATCAGAAGGCAAAACAAGCAATAGATAATGGCTACTTTAAAAAAGGAATTCTTCCCATTGAAGTAAAAGAAACATATATCAACGAAAAAAATAAAAGAGCAACAAGATCTTTTATTGTAGATACAGATGAAGGAGTTAGAGCTGATACTACTTTAGAAGCATTAGCAAAACTAAAACCTGCTTTTGCAATGAAAGGAACTGTCACTGCAGGAAATTCTTCACAAACTTCTGATGGAGCAAGTTTTGTGATGGTGATGAGTGAATCTTTGATGAAATCTTTGGGATTAAAACCCATTGGAAGATTGGTGAATTGTGCAAGTGCAGGGGTTCATCCTAGAATTATGGGAATTGGTCCAGTAGAAGCTGTTCCTAAAGTGTTGAAGCAAGCAGGAATGAGCTTAGATCAAATTGACCTTTTTGAGTTAAATGAAGCTTTTGCATCCCAATCTTTGGCAGTGATAAGAACGCTTCAATTAGATCCTAGTAAAGTAAATATTAATGGCGGTGCGATTGCCTTAGGGCACCCCTTGGGATGTACCGGATCTAAGCTTACAGTACAGATAATCAATGACTTAGAAAGATTAAACAAGAAGTACGGAATTGTGACGGCCTGTGTAGGTGGGGGTCAGGGTATTGCTGGGATTATCGAAAAATTATAATTCCTTCTCACTGATCATATTTCCTAGATTTTTGACCAAAAATTAAGTAGCTTAGATACTCATTATTTTAATTAGTAAACAAGCTATGCACATGCGTATTATTCTTTTAGGAACCATTATGGTTGCTTCTGTTCTTACATCAGGAGAAGCCAATGCACAAAAGTCTAAAAAAGCAACTACTACAGTTGCCAATGTTGAAAAAATAGACATCAATAAAGCCTTTAAAAATTGGAAGCCAAGAAATATTGGACCTGCATCTATGAGTGGTCGTGTGACTACTATTGATGTAGAAGTAAATAGTCCAAACAATATTTGGATTGGTGCAGCTTCTGGTGGTGTTTGGAAAACCAATAATAGTGGTGTTAGTTGGACACCTGTTTTTGAAGAGCAACCTATTATGAATATAGGTGCATTAGCCATTCAACAATCTAACCCAAGTGTGGTTTGGGTAGGAACTGGAGAAGGTAATCCAAGAAACTCTATTAGTATTGGAGAAGGTATGTATAAAACTTTAGATGCTGGTAGAACATGGAAGCGTGTTGGTTTGGAGCAAACAAGAAACATACATCGTGTTATTATAGATCCAACAAATCCTAATACTGTGTATGCTGGTGCGATTGGAAACCCTTATGGACAAAGCAAAAATAGAGGTGTATATAAAACAACTGATGGTGGTGAAACATGGAATCAAATTTTATATACAAATGATACATCAGGTCCTGGCGATATGATTATGGATCCTTCTAATCCGAATAAATTATTTGTTGCAATGTGGCATCACTATCGTAATCCTTACCATTTAGAAAGTGGAGGTAAAGGTAGTGGGTTATATATGACGGTAGATGGTGGTAAAAACTTTATCAAATTAGGTAAAGAGCATGGTTTGCCTGATGGAAATTTAGGTAGAGTAGGTATTGCAATCAGCAGATCTAATCCTAATAGAGTGTATGCATTAATTGAGTCAACAAAGAGTGGTTTATATAAAAGTGATGACGGTGGTTATTCATGGAAATTAGTGAACGGTCAAAAATCAATTGTAGATAATAGACCATTCTATTTCCAAGATATTATTTGTGATCCTTTGAATGAGAATACTCTATGGTATATCAGTCAAACAGTTCAAAAAAGTATTGATGGTGGTAAGAGCTTCGAAACAATTATTCCATATAGTGGAATTCATCCAGACCATCATGCATTTTGGATCCACCCAACTGATAATAAATTTATGGTAGATGGAAATGATGGTGGTATAGGTATTACAAGAGATGGTGGTAAGACTTGGATGTTTGATGAAAAAATTCCAGTAGGTCAATTCTATCATATCAATGTTGACAATGAAATTCCTTATCATGTAATGGGAGGTATGCAAGATAATGGTTCTTGGAGAGGTCCAGCTTATACTACAACACAAGGTGGTATTCGCAATTTTGATTGGGATAATTTATGGGGTGGTGATGGTTTTGACGTAATGCCTGATCCGGAAGATGCTAATTGGGTTTATGCTATGAGTCAAGGTGGTTCTGTTGGAAGATATAACACTCAAACAGGTCAGTCTTCTTATATCAAACCTCCAGCACCTGATGCAAAAACATTATTGCGTTTTAACTGGAATGCTGCAATCGCGCAAGATCCATTTGATAAAAAGACAATTTATTTTGGTTCTCAATTTTTACATAAGAGTACTAATAAAGGGGCTGGTTGGAAAATTATTTCTCCAGACTTAACAACCAATGATAGCTTAAAGATTGATCAAACCAATAATGGTGGTTTAAGTATTGATATTACTGGTGCGGAGAATCATTGTACTATTATTTGTATTGCACCAAGCGCAGTACAAAAAGACTTGATCTATATTGGTACAGATGATGGTAAGGTACAGGTAACTACTAATGGAGGGGCAAGTTGGACGGATTTAACTGCCAATATTATAGGATTACCTAAGGGTGCATGGATTCCTCAAATTAGAACTTCATCTTATAATGCAAATGAAGTATTTGTAGTAGCAAACAATTATAGACAAGGAGATTTTGCTCCATATATTTTTAGATCATTAGATGGTGGTAAGACTTGGACCAATATGGTAGATAGTAAAAAAGTAACTGGTTATGCTTTGACTGTATTACAAGATCCAGTGGAGCCTAATTTAATTTTTGTGGGAACGGAGCAAGGTTTTTATGTAAGCTTGGATAATGGTGTAAGCTACCAACAATGGAAAAATGGATATCCTTCTGTTTCTACATATGATTTCGCCATTCAAGATAGAGAGGCCGATTTAGCTATTGCTACTTTTGGTAGAAGCTTATGGGTTTTAGATGATATCAGACCTTTAAGAAAATTAGCTTCAACAAAAGGGGAGCAATCTAAGTTCTTTGTAAGCGCTCCAAATGCAGTATATAATTTTTCTATCAAGAACTCTCCTTACGAGTGGAGTACCTGGGGAATGTGGGATGCACCAAATAAGCCAACTGGATTACCTATCTCCGTATATTTAACAGACAGTACAAAGAAAGTGAAAGTACAAATCAAAGATTTGAAAGATCAGGTAATTCGTAATTTAACTTTCAAAGTAGATTCTGGTTTAAATAGAAACTACTGGGGCTTTGAGCAAAAAGGCAAACGTGCTGCTGGTGCACCAAAAACAGGCGGTGGTGGTAGAAGAATGTTTGATGAAGAAGGTGGAGGAGCTGCAGCTAATGAAGATGATAAAGAATTTACTGGTAGAGATGTATTAGCAGGTAAATATAAGTTTGTCATTACAGCGGGTACTAATAAAGACTCTGTTTGGGTGGAAGTGAAAGACGATCCAAGATTACCTGTAAAGAATGAAGTAGTATTGGCTCAAGATGCTGCTTTAGAAAAATTACAGCCAGTAAATGATAAATACAATGCTGCTTTAGATTTAGTAGAAGATGCTGAAACTACTTTAGCTGCTTTAAAGGCTGAATGGAAAGATAAAAAAGACAAAGGTGTTGATACTTTAAATAAAGCACATAAAGTAATCTCTGAAAAAGTGAAAGGATTAAGAGAATACATGATGGGCAAAAAGCAAGAAAAACAAGGTTATGGTACAGTGCCTGTTATTACGCCGATTGGTGTAATAAGAAATGCTAGTATGTTAATCATGGGCAAGAATACTGCGCCAGCAGAACAAGAAGATGCTGCAATAGCAGCGGCTGTTGTTGCTGCAGATGGAGTTGCCGCTAAAGTAAACGCCTTCTTTGAAAAAGATTGGGCTGATTTTAGAAAATTAGTTGAATCAACGCCTATTAAGAAGTTTAAAGATGTTGAAGTAATTAAATAATCACAAAGAGTCTCTTCGGAGACTCTTTGCTTTATATCTCTAAGAAGAAAAAATATATAATATGAAAAAAACGATTGCCATAGTCATGCTAATGATTGCTGCAAATGCAACTGGAGTAATGGCGCAAAAGAAAAAACAAAATACAGTTGCTCAGGCAGCAAGTATTACGCAAGACCCAATTATTAAAGCACAAAACTTTAGATTGGTTGGGCCATTTAGAGGCGGCAGAGCTGCTGCAGGTGTAGGTTCGTTTTCTGATCCAAATACATTTTATATGGGCACTACTGGCGGCGGTGTTTGGAAAACTAACGACGCTGGTGCTAATTGGAAAAATATTTCTGATGGTCAATTTGGTGGTACTATTGGTTCTATTGCGATAGCTCCATCAAACGAATCTATTATTTATGTTGGTGAAGGGGAGAATACCATGCGTGGCAATGTGAGTGAAGGATTGGAAGGTGCATGGAAATCTACAGATGAAGGAAAGACATGGAAAAACATCGGTTTAAAAGAAGGTCGTCACATTGTGCGTATGATTGTGCATCCAAAGAATCCAGATATTGTTTGGGCTGCAGTAATGGGACATTTGTTTGGTCCAAATGAAAACAGAGGTGTATATAAAAGTACAGATGGTGGTGCTACATGGAAAAAAGTATTGTACGTTAATCCACAAACTGGTGCAAGTGATTTAATTATTGATCCAAGTAATCCAGATGTATTGTATGCAGGTACTTGGCAATTAATTAGAACACCTTATAGTTTAGAAAGCGGTGGAGATGGATCAGGTATGTATAAGAGTACAGATGGTGGAGAAACATGGACCAATATTAAAACAGCAAAAGGATTACCTAAAGGTGTTTGGGGTATTGTAGGTATTGGCATTGCAAAATCTAATACAGATAAATTATATGCCTTAATTGAAAACAAAGATGGCGGCTTGTATATGTCTGATGATGCAGGTAAATCTTGGGAATTAGTTTGTAGCGATAATAATATTCGTCAAAGAGCATGGTATTATACTAAAGTGTTTGTAGATCCAATGGACGAAAACAAAGTATACTGCCCAAATGTAAACTTTATGGTTTCTACAGATGGTGGAAGAAATTTTAAATCAGTGGCAACTCCTCATGGAGATCATCACGATTTATGGATTGATCCAAAAAATCCAAAGCGTATGATTGTTTCTGATGATGGTGGCGCGCAAGTGAGCTTAGATGGCGCAAAGTCTTGGAGTACGGTGATGAATCAACCTACTGTTCAAGTATATCGTTTGAGTACAGACAATAGTTTCCCTTATAGGATCTTAGGGGCACAGCAAGATAATTCTGCATTCAGAATTAGATCAAGTACTTATGGTTCTTTTATTGGTGAATCAGACTTTGAAGTAACGGCTGGTGGAGAAAGTGGGTACATTGTTGCTGATCCAACTAATCCTGACATTGTATATGGTGGATCTTATGGAGGTTTGATTACAAGATTTGATCATAAGACTGGTGAAAATAGAGTGATCAATGTATGGCCAGATAATCCAATGGGTGCAGGTGCAGAAGCAATGAAATATCGTTTCCAATGGAATCATCCGATTTTCTTCTCTCCACATAATCCAAAGAAATTATATACAGCAGGTAATCATTTATTCTCTACTGAAAACGAAGGAGCTAGTTGGACTAAATTATCTCCAGATTTAACGACTGATGATAAATCAAAACAAAAAAGTTCTGGTGGTCCAATCACACAGGATAATACTAGTGTAGAATACTATTGTACAATTTTCACTGCAGCAGAATCTCCATTAGAAAAAGATTTATTATGGACTGGTAGTGATGATGGAGTGATTAGTGTAAGTAAGGATGGTGGTGCTACATGGAAAAATGTAACACCAAAAGATGCTCCAAAATGGATGATGTGGAATAGAGTAGAAGTTGATCCATTAAGAAAAGGAACTGCTTATTTTGCAGGTACTAGATATAAATTAGATGATTTTGCTCCGTATATCTATAAGACAACTGATTATGGTGAAACTTGGGAGAAGATCACTACAGGTATTGATCCAATGCATTTCACAAGAGCCATTGTTGCAAGTACAAAAAAAGCAGGTGTATTATTTGCAGGTACTGAATATGGCTTGTATGTATCAGTGAATGATGGTAAATCTTGGGAGCCATTCCAATTAAATTTACCTGTTACTCCTGTTACCGATTTATTAATTCGTGATAATAATTTAATCGTTGGAACTCAAGGTAGAAGTATCTATATTTTTGATGACTTAAGTTTAATTGAGCAATTCCAAACTGCTGCTGTTAATAAGGTATTCCCGGTAGCTAATACATATAGAGTGCCACCACAAGTGGGCGGTAGAAGAAGAAGAGCTGCTGCAAGTATTCCAGCGAATGTTGGTTTAAATCCATTAAAAGGTGCTGTAGTTAAATATTATTTAGCTAATCCAACGGATAGTACTAAAGTAGAAATTAGTATTATGGATGATCAAAATAAAGTGATTAGAACATATAGCTCTAAAGACAAAGAAGGTCCTTCTACAGAACAAGGGTTTAATCAATTTGCTTGGAATTTGTATCATAAAGAAATTGAGCAACCAGAAGCTGGTTTAATTTTATGGAATGGGTCTACTAGTCCGGTATTAGCTGCTCCTGGCAAGTATACTGCTAAAGTAACTATAGATAAAGAAGTGGTTAGTTATCCATTTGAAATTATTGCAGATCCAAATTTCAAAGTATCTAATGCAGATTTAAAAGCACAAGAACAATTCTTACTAGAAGTAGCAGGAAGCTTTAGCGAAATTATGAAAGCCTTAAAAGGTGCTAAAGAAATCAAAGCTCAAATTGCTGCGGTACAAAAGAAGACTAAGGATTCTAGTTTCCAAGCTAGTGCCAAAGCGGTGATTGAATCTTTAACTAAAGTAGAAGAAGCATTACATCAAACCAAAGCGAAGAGCGGTCAAGATGTATTAAACTTCCCAATTAGATTAGATGATAAGATTGCTGGTGTATTTGAATCGGCTGCTTCTGGATATGTTGCTCCTACTAAACAAGTAAAAGAAACCTATTTAGAATTAAAACAACAAGTGGATGAGCAATTGAAAAACTATGAAACCATAAAAAAAGAAAGTGTAAAAGCTTTGAATGATAAGGTTCATCAATTAGCGATTCCTATAATTGGGAATTAGATAAAAAAAGGGGGCACTAAAAGTTGCCCCCTTTTTTTACTCAAAATCTTTATACAATAGGTATTTTTTCCTGATCTTCTTAAATGAAATCAATCCTGGTTGCCAACTAGCTCTAATCTCTGATGCTGTTTTTCCTTCTTTTAATTGCTCCATCAAGTTTGCATTACCAGCTAATTTATTAAAAAAGAAATCAGTGGCTAATCCTGATGTAGGAATAATGAAAAAACTATCCTTTTGAGGAAATGCATTATAGATTTCTTTAATTAAATCTAGATCAATGTTTTTCTTTGGTGCCGCTTTGTTGGTTAAATCCCAACCATAACATAGTTGGCCATATAATTTGGAACTCATTGCACCCTGTCTTGGTGCTGGGGTAAAACTAAATGACTTTCCTTGAATACTTGGATGACCAATGTATGCAAATGCATGTGCAGTACCTCTTCCTTCACTTAACACAGTCCCTTCAATTAAACATGTTGTAGGATACCAATAAATAGAATTCATATTGGGTAGGTTAGGAGAAGGAGCGATATTAAAAGTATACATGGATTGATGATCGTAATTTTTACAAGTAATCACTTTGAAATCGGTTGGTCCTTGAATCCATCCTTCGCCAACCAACATTTTCCCATATTCACCTATTGTCATACCATATACAGTGGGGATAGGCATTTTACCCACAAAGCTACTATAGGGCTTTTCTAAAACAGGCCCGTCAACATAATGTCCATTTGGATTGGGTCTGTCCAAAATAATTAATTGCTTTTTATTGATTGCTGCTGCTTCTATATAATATTGCAAAGAAGAGATATAAGTATAGAATCTTGTACCTACATCTTGTATATCAAATACCATTATATCTATATCCACTAAGTCTTCATTGCTTGGACCATATTTTTTCCCATATAAAGAAACTATTTGAATGCCAGTTTGTGGATCTATGCCATCAGTTGTTTTCTCGCCAGCGTCTGCTGTGCCTCTTAAGCCATGTTCCGGTGTAAATAGTTTTTGAATACGAATACCTCTTTTTAATAGGGTGTCTATTAAATGAATCTTTCCCAACATGGCGGTATGATTGGTAAAAATAGCAACACGTTTATTTTCCAACAAAGGAAGGTATTGCTCCATTTGATAAGCACCAGGCAAGATGGCTTTTTTGGGTTGTGCATTTGAAGTGGCAACAACCATTATTAAAAATAGCAGGAAGAGTATTTTTTTCATACCCTAAATGTAAATAAAAATTAGCTTAAGTATTTGCCAACAATGGGAACCCTTCTACCTACACCAAATGCTTTTGGTGAAACTCTGATAATTGGACAGAACTGATTTCTCTTGTATTCGTTATTGTTCACCATTTTCAATGTCTTATCTACCAATGCAGCATCAAAACCTAAAGCTTTTATAGCAGAAGGGTCGATTCTTTTTTCAATGTATTGGTATAATAACTGATCTAGTACTTCGTAATCTGGTAAACTATCACTGTCTTTTTGATTGGGTCTTAATTCTGCACTTGGTGCTTTAACAATAATATTTTGAGGGATAATTTCTTTATCTCTATTTATATAATTTGCTAGAGCATACACTTGCATTTTATAACAATCTCCTAAAACGCCTAATCCGCCTGCCATATCTCCGTACAAAGTACCATAGCCAGTAGCTAATTCACTTTTGTTCGAAGTATTTAATAAGACATAACCTAATTTGTTCGCGATGGCCATTAAGATATTTCCTCTTGATCTACTTTGTATATTTTCTTCTGCTAAAGAAAAAGGCAGGTCTTTAAATATTGGTTTTAGTGTAGCTAAAAAAGATTCATAGACATCTTTGATAGCAATAATATCATATGGGTTGTCTAAGTTCTTACTTAATTGAACTGCATCGTTTACAGAATGTTCTGTAGAATAAGGAGACGGCATTAAAATAGCATATACATTTTCTTTGCCAAGTGCTTCTACTGCAATAGCTAATGTAACTGCTGAGTCTATTCCACCAGAAGATCCAAGAATGGCTTTTTTAAAGCCCATTTTATTAAAGTAATCCTTGATGCCTAATACCAATGCTTGATAAACTTGATC
>CAZXWT010000015.1:0-8398 GCA_964644475.1 uncultured Sediminibacterium sp.
ATATTGGATTTCTTAGCATTACAAGGTATTACAGCAGCATCGGTGGGTGCTGGAAAACATAGCATGAGTAATGGAGCCAACCTGGCTTTTGAGAAAGCAGCATTTATTGCAGTGGGTGGATACCAAGGAGTGGATCATATTGCTAGTGGAGATGATATGTTCTTAATGCATAAGATGAAAAAAACTTTAGCGAAACCGATCGGTTATTTATTTCATCCAGATGCGATTGTGTTAACAGATGCAATGCCTTCTTGGAGACAATTTATTATGCAAAGAATTAGATGGTCTAGTAAAGCAAGATATTATGATGATCGTTCTATTTTTTGGGTCTTGCTTCTGGTGTATTTGTTTAATCTTAGTTTTTTATTGATGTTTTTATTGGGCGACTTCAAGAGCTTATTGATTGCCCTTGCTTTTAAAACATTTTTTGAGTTGTTTTTCTTAGACCCTGTGGCTCAATTCTTCCACAAAAAAGAAGAGCTGCGTTATTTCCCTCTGTATCAGCCAATTCATATAGTGTACAATATTGTGGCAGGGCTTTTTGGTCAAATAAAAACCTATACTTGGAAGGGTAGAAAGGTGAAATAACCCCCTTATTTTCGTAATTTTGTGCTCTAATACAGAACTATGTCTACTGAATCTATACAAGAAACCGTTGCAGCATTAACTTCAAAAGATTTTGCTACCGATCAGGAAGTGCGTTGGTGCCCTGGTTGTGGTGATTACTCTATTTTGGCGCAGGTACAAAAAGTGATGCCAACTATTGGCGTGCCTAAAGAGAATATTGTGATCATTAGCGGTATTGGATGTAGTAGTCGTTTCCCTTATTATATGAACACTTATGGTATGCACTCTATCCATGGTAGAGCAACCACTATCGCAAGTGGTTTGAAAGCTTCTCGTCCTGAATTAAGTGTTTGGATTGTGGCTGGTGATGGTGATGCTTTGAGTATTGGTGGTAACCATACCATTCATATGATCAGAAGAAATTTTGATGTAAACTTTTTAGTATTCAATAATCAGATTTACGGTTTAACCAAGGGTCAATATTCTCCTACTTCTGAAGTAAACAAAGTAACCAAGAGTACCCCAATGGGTAGTATTGATCATCCATTTAATCCTGCTGCATTAGCAATGGGTGCGGATGCAAGTTTTGTGGCAAGAAGTATGGATCGTGATCCAAAGCATTTACAAGCCATTTTAACAAGAGCTGAAAAACATAAGGGCACAAGTTTTGTAGAGATCTATCAAAACTGTAACATCTTTAATGATGGTGCTTTTGAAATTTTTACAGAGAAAGCTACTAAGCCTTTACACGCTTTATTTGTAGAGCAAGGTAAGCCATTGGTATTTGGTGCAAACAATGAATATGGTATTCGTATTGATGGCATGCGTCCTGAAGTAGTTTCGCTAGGAGAGAAGTATAGTGCAGATGATATATGGATTCACGACGAAAAAGATTTTTACAAAGCACAAATATTAACGCGCTTATTTGATAACCCTAATGAAGAAGGAGCGATATTCCCTCGTCCATTTGGTGTTTTCTATTCTGCAGATCGTCCTTGTTACGAAGACATGATGGCATTACAAATTGAAGAAGCCATTGCTAGCAAGGGTCCTGGCGATTTAGACAAATTAATTCGCGGTAAAGAAGTTTGGGAGATTAAATAGTTTAACACTAAGGTGCTAATCTCACACGCACCCAATGTCCATCGGAGTGTAAACTATATTGAATGCGATCGTGTAAACGAGAACTACGTCCTTGCCAAAATTCCATTTCAAAAGGTTTAACAATATAACCACCCCAATGTGGAGGCAATGGTATTTCACCTTCTTTAAATTTCTCGGCATTTTCTGCAACGATCTCTTCTAAGAAAGCACGGTCAGGAATAATTCTACTTTGAGGAGAAGACCAAGCACCAATCTGACTTTCCTTTGGTCTTGATTTAAAATATTTCTCGCTTTCTTCTGTACTTACTTTTTCTATAGTACCTGTTATACGCACTTGTCTTTCTAATTCTTTCCAGAAAAAGTTCATCGCTACTTTAGGATGTTGTTCAATGTCTTGACCTTTGGCACTTTCGTAATTTGTGAAAAAGATAAAGCCTTCAGGTGTATATCCTTTTAATAAAACCACACGAGCACTTGGTACACCACTCGCTTTGATAGTAGATAAAACAAATGCATTCACTTCATCAATATTACTAGCAATGGCTTCTTCCCACCATCTTTCAAATTGATCCATAGGTAGAGCGCCACAAGTCGCTTCTTCTAAAGATGCTAATTGATAATCTCTTCTGATGCTTGCAATATCTCTGTTCATACTTTTTATTTTTAGTCTTAGGTGCGACTTAGTCTTTAGTTACGTAAATAATATTCACCACACTAAGTAATAATAACATGCCTACTAATTGATGTAATTGTGCCATCCACTCAAAACCCGCCCATACGCCTGGAACAATTTTTGCACTACTTATAACGGTAAAAATTCCTAAAGCCACTTGGAACAATACAAAAGTCAATGGCATTCTGCGCATTAAATTCCAAAACGCATTTCCATTGATGCGGAATAATTTATTACTATACCAAACAATTAAAATCAATAATAAATAAGCCAAACCTCTATGAATAAAATGAATCCAAATAGTGTTATTTACTGCATTTAATAAGAATGAATCCTTACTAGTTAATCCGGCTGGAATCCACTGACCATTGATGGTTGGCCATGTTGCCGCTACATTGGCTGCTTTATGCCCAGCCATTAATGCACCATAGATTAGTTGAAAGAATAATACTACTAAAATAGTCCAACTAAATAATTTAATAGAGCGAAGGTGTTTCAAAAAATGGTTGTCCTTATAAGCATCTTGTAAAGATGGTTGCTCTTTTAATGTTTTTACTTTTAGTGATAATGCAAACCAATAAGTATATGCTAGTAAGCCTAAAGCAAAAATAAAATGCAATGCCAATCTTGTTGGTTTAACATAGACTGCGTCTCCTTCTAAACCGCTTGCTACCATAATCCAACCAATGGCTCCTTGCAAAGCACCTAATAAAAAAAGGACAACCAAAGGACGAATCATTTTTGGCTGAAAATATTTTTTCACCAAGAAATAAATAAATCCAATTGCAAAAACCAAACCAATGGTTCTTGCCCATAATCGGTGAAACCATTCCCAGAAAAAAATGAATTTAAAATTATCTAAAGTGAAATCGAAATTCAATAATTGAAACTGAGGCGTTGTCTTGTATTTAGTAAACAAAGTCTGCCAAGCCGCTTCGCTCATGGGTGGCAAAGCTCCAGTAACCACATCCCATTCTGTAATAGACAAACCACTACCGGTTAATCGGGTAATACCGCCCAATGCAATTTGAATAATGGTCATCCCTACACCTAATAATAACCAGTTAGCAACGGCCCTTGATTTATAGTCTTCTGTATGCATGTAAAAGGTCTAAATATTGATACCACAAAGGTACTAACTAATCAGATTGATTTTGGTTTGTGCCAAAGAAACAAGAAATTTACATCGTGTTATTAAACGCTTACCAAGATACATTAATAGAAGCTGGCTGTGATGAAGCTGGGCGTGGTTGCTATGCCGGGCCAGTCTTTGCAGCAGCTGTGATTTTGCCTAAAGATTTTTATCATCCTCTATTGAATGATAGTAAAAAGTTAAGCGAGCAACAAAGAGCTTTTTTAGCACCCATCATAAAAGAAGCAGCCATTGCTTGGGCCATTGGTTCACAAAGTCCAGAAGAGATTGATCAAATCAATATTTTAAAAGCCAGTATTAAAAGCATGCATTTGGCATTAGATCAATTAAAGAAAAAACCAGGCTTTATTGCTGTGGATGGAAACCGATTTTATCCTTATAAAAAAATACCACATCAAACCATCATTAAGGGCGATGGGCAATATGCGCATATTGCCGCTGCCAGTATCCTTGCCAAAACGGCCCGTGATACTTATATGATGGAATTGCATCACCAGTACCCACAATATGGTTGGGATAAAAATAAAGGATACGGCACCGCCGCGCACCGCGCGGCCATCGCCCTTCATGGCCTCTGCGAACACCATCGCAAAAGCTTCAAGATATTACCTCCCCAAATGTCTTTGGATATTTAAGCAATTAATAATCCCATTCTCCTAGTCCTTGTCGAATTAGCGTTAATTCATCTGTGGTGCAATCCACCACCGTACTTGGTATCATGCCACCAATACCACCATCCACGACCATATCTACTAAATGACCCCAATGCTCTTGAATAATTTCTGGATCGGTATAATCTTCTACCATTTCACCGGGAAAACTTGCAGATAAAATAGGATGACCAAGCGTTTCGATAATGCCTAACGCAATTTTATTATTGGGAATACGAAGTCCAATAGTCTTCTTTTTATTTTGTAAAATCTTAGGCACTTCTTTACTAGCAGGTAAGATAAATGTATATGGACCAGGTAAAAGCTTTTTCATAATACGATACAAACTATTATCAATGGCCTTCGCATAATTACTCAAATTGCTTAGATCGGAGCAGATAAAACTTAATTGTGCTTTTTCTGGAGATACTTTTTTTATCGCACAAATTTTCTCAATGGCTTCAGGATGAAAAATATCACAACCTAGTCCGTAGATGGTATCAGTGGGATACGCGATCACACCACCATTCTCTAAACAGTCTTTCACCATAGAAAGCTGTCTGGGCTGCGGATTATCTGGATGAATACGAACTAGCATATATACTTTGTTGTAAAAATACCCTTTTTTATTACAAAGCATTGGTATTAATTTAAAGAAAAAACACCCCCATGTTTAGTATCATTTATGTTGAAGAAAAAGTATTAACACGCAATGCGTTTAAGTTAGTCATTGAAAAACAAGAAGACTGCAAAGTCTTATATAGCAGTGGAAGTATTGAAGATTTCCGAAGATACATTGTTGAAGAATCAAGGCATCCAGACCTTTGCATTATTGCTGATAGTTATAATTACAAAGAAATTATTAGTGTTATCAAAGCCATTAAATCTAAAAGCAATCATACTTATATCTTACTCAAGTCTGATGCAAAATTTATGAAAGCCATTTGTTATTTAATGCGTAATGGATTAAATGGTATTTTCTTTACGGACGAACCTATGATTGATCTAAAACAAATGGTGCGCACTAAAACCAAATTTCATTTATCAGCAGATAAAAGCAAACTCATCACTAATAATATCATCAGAGAAATTCAAGTAAAAGAATTGCAATACAATAATAAACCACTCACTCATAACGAAATTCAATTTGTGCAAGAATGCACCAAAGATTTAAGTTATGAAGAAATTGCAGCTAGCTTACAGAAGAGTGTGAACACTATTTATGGTTATAGAGATAGAGTGTTTAAGAAGTTGCAGGTAAAACAAAGGACCGCCATGGTAATGACGGCCCTTAAGCGTAATTATATTGATTTGTAAAATACTACTTCTTACGACTAATCACTTTCTTCGCAGCTTCAACAATATTCACTGCATCCAAACCATACTTAGTTAATAATTGGTTCGGTGTTCCGCTCTCTCCGAATGTATCTTTGGTACCAATATATTCTTGAGGTACTGGACAATTTTTAGCAGCTACTTGTGCAACCACATCGCCCATACCGCCAATGATATTATGTTCTTCTGCAGTCACTACACAACCTGTTTTTTGTAAACTCTTGATAATCGCTGCTTCGTCTAATGGCTTAATAGTATGTAAATTGATTACTTCTACGCTTATGCCTTCTGCTTCTAATTGTTTTGCAGCTTCAATGGCTTTCCAAACCAAGTGTCCACATGCAATAATAGTTACATCTTTTCCTTCTGCTAAGATTTGTGCTTTACCAATGACAAAATCTGATCCATCTTCTTTGGTGAAGTTGGGCCATTTTGGTCTTCCAAATCTTAAGTATACTGGACCATGGTAAGATGCTATAGCTTTTGTTGCAGCTTTGGTTTGATTATAATCACAAGGCACAATCACGGTCATGCCAGGTAACATTTTCATTAAACCTATATCTTCTAATATCTGATGTGTTGCTCCATCTTCTCCTAATGTTAATCCCGCATGTGATGCGCAAATTTTTACATTCTTATCTGAGTATGCAACTGATTGTCTAATTTGATCGTACACTCTTCCTGTACTGAATCCAGCAAAAGTAGTGGTGTAAGGAATTTTACCACCAATGGTTAAACCTGCAGCAATACCAATCATATTGGCTTCTGCAATACCTACTTCAATAAAACGTTCTGGCATTTCTTTCATCAATGGTCCTAACTTGAAAGAACCTGCTAAGTCTGCAGTTAATACCACTACTTCTTTATTCTCTCTAGCAATTTCCAAAATACCATCACCAAAGCCTGCTCTGGTTTCTTTTTCGTTTTGTGCTACTATATCTTTTGCGTTCATATTATACTAATTGTGCTTTTTAAAGCAGTGATTATTTAGTTTTCAAATGTGGAGTAGAAATAAGGTGTCTTTGCTTCAAATTCTGCAGCACAAGTATCTACCATTTTATATACTCTAGTAATACCCAATGCTTTTCTTTTTTCATACACAGCATCGTCGTTGGTTTTACCTTGCAATAATTTCGCAATCTGCATATCACTAAAGCCATGCTTCTTAGCATCTTTTAAAATATCTGTAGGTAAGCTTTCAATAGTATGCTTCATTAATTCTTTTTCTATATCACAGATAATTCTGATTTGATATAAGAACCAATTATCAATACCTGTTGCAGCAGCGATAGATCTTACTGTTGAACCTTGCATCAATGCATCTTTGATTCTAAAAATTCTATCCCATTTTGGTGTCTTGATGTATTCCATCAATTCTTCGTTCTTCATCAAGCTCTTTCCATAGTATCCTAAACCAATGGCTTCGTTCTCTAAAGATTGACATGCTTTTTGAATGGCTTCTGTAAAGCTTCTTCCGATAGCCATTACTTCACCCACACTCTTCATTTGTAATCCTAATGTATCGTTTGCGCCTTTGAATTTATCAAAGTTCCATCTTGGTACTTTTACAATCACATAATCCAATGCTGGCTCAAAATATGCTGATGTAGTTTGGGTGATTTGATTTTTTAATTCATCCAAATGATATCCAATTGCCAACTTAGCTGCAATTTTTGCAATAGGGTAACCTGTTGCTTTGGATGCTAATGCGGATGAACGAGATACACGTGGATTAATCTCTACTGCAATTAATTCTTCTGTTGCTGGATTCAATGCAAACTGCACATTACATCCACCAGAGAAATTACCCAAGCTGCGCATCATTAACATTGCTTTGTTACGCATTTCTTGGAAAGCAGTATCGCTCAATGTCATCGCAGGTGCTACAGTGATTGAATCTCCTGTATGTACACCCATTGGATCTAAGTTTTCTACTGTACAAATAATTACTACGTTATCTGCCTTATCTCTCAATAATTCTAATTCATATTCTTTCCATCCTAACACCGCTTTCTCTACCAATACTTCATGCATTGGAGATGCTTTCAATCCTTTTTCTAATGCTGCATCTAATTCGCTTGCATCATGCACAAATCCACCGCCTGTTCCACCTAAAGTAAATGATGGTCTAATTACTAAGGGGAATCCTATTCTTTGTGCAATTTCTTTTCCTTCTAAAAAACTATTGGCTACCTGACTTGGCGCAACCTGCATGCCTATCTTCACCATCAATTGTCTGAACTTCTCTCTGTCTTCTGCTGTATCTATCGCTGCTACATCCACACCAATCATTCTACAATTATATTGCTTCCATAATCCTATCTCGTCTGCTTCTTTACAAAGATTCAATGCGGTTTGTCCACCCATCGTTGGCAACACTGCATCTATTTGATTTTCTTGTAAAATTTGCTCCAAGCTTTCGATAGTCAATGGCAATAAATACACTTTATCTGCCATCATCGGATCGGTCATAATAGTAGCTGGGTTACTATTAATTAAGATCACTTTAATTCCTTCTTCTCTTAATGAACGAGCTGCTTGTGAACCAGAATAATCAAACTCACAGGCTTGTCCAATAATGATGGGTCCAGAACCTACAATTAATACGGATTTGATGGATGTGTCTCTAGGCATGGTACAAAAATATAAATTGCGCAAATCTAAGAAAAAATAAGCATACATTTACCAGAATTCAAGCATTATGGCAGTTATAAAAGAAGGTTCTAAAGCTCCTGCATTTAAAGGGGTGGACCAAAACGGAAAAAATGTGTCTTTGGCCGATTTTAAGGGTCAAAAACTGGTTTTATACTTCTACCCAAAAGACGATACACCAGGTTGTACGGCTCAAGCCTGCAATTTGAGAGATAATTATAAGAAATTATTGAAAAAGGGGATCGCCATTTTAGGGGTAAGTGT
>CAZXWT010000015.1:8498-14191 GCA_964644475.1 uncultured Sediminibacterium sp.
GTCATCATAAAAAATTGTACAACCGGCCATTTCCATGTGCCGGTTTCTCTTTTTACAACTGCAAGTGTACTCATACATTGCATTGCCAAAACATAAAATATCATTAAAGATAATGCCGCAGCTAAACTGTAAACCGGTTTGCCATCAGGCCATACCGCAGCTTGTAGTTTTTCTCTTAAGCTTGCATTGTCATCTTCTTCCACACTATATAAAGTAGCCATAGTACCTACAAATACTTCTCTCGCGGCAAAAGATGTCACTAAAGCGATTCCAATTTTCCAATCGTATCCTAATGGTTTGATGACTGGCTCAATTTGCTTTCCTAAAATACCTGCATAAGAATTAGCCAATTTATCTGTGTGGTATTGTTTTTCTAAAACAACAGTATTACTTGGGTTTGCTTGAATGGCTACTTCGTAATTCTTTTGGAGTGTTTCCATTTTATTAGAAGGTCCATAGCTACTTAAAAACCATAATACTATACTAATAATCATAATCACCTTACCAGCATCTGTTACAAATATTTTTGCTTTTTGTAGCATGGTCATTCCAATATTGCCCCATCTTGGTGCACGATACACTGGTAATTCTAAAATAAAATAACTCTTCTCTTTTATGGTGATAAACAGTTTTAAAATAAAACTAGCTAATAGAGCCATCAATATTCCTAGTAAATATAATCCCATCATCACTAGTCCTTGTAAACTCAAAAAGCCGAAATACATTTTCTCATCAATCACTAAAGAAATCAAAATGGTATACACAGGTAATCTCGCACTACAACTCATGAATGGTGTTACCAATATGGTTAAGAGTCTTTCTTTTTTATTTTCAATATTTCTGGCACTCATGATCGCAGGCACAGCACACGCAAATCCACTGATCATAGGCATTACACTCTTTCCATTCAATCCAACTTTACGCATTAGTTTATCACTTAAGAAACTAATTCTTGCCATATAGCCTGTGTCTTCTAACAAAGTAATAATTCCAAACAAGATCATAATCTGTGGCACAAAAACTACGATGCCTCCTAATCCCGCAACAATTCCATTCACTAATAAATCTTGCCACCATGCTGCAGGTAAAACAGTATTTAAATAGGTAGTGATGTTGGTGAAGATCCATTCAATGCCATCCATTGGAAATTTCGCCATCCAAAAAACAGATTGAAACAATAAAAACAATACTGTCAATAAAATAAAATAACCTCCAACACGGTGTAAGAATATATTATCTAACCTGTCTGTTCTTTTTTTCTTGGCTGTTGGATCTGGTTCTGTTACACGACGCTTCATGATTTGCTGAATGCGCGTGTATCGCTGTAATATTTCTGCCGCCTGTGTTTTGGTATGATTGAAATTGTGCTTGATTTCAATTTGCTCAATAGTATCATGCATTTCTGCATCCAGAGGAAAGGTTTCATGGTGCATTAAATAATGCAATGCTGCATAATCACTATGTGTTGGATACAATTGTTTGAATTCATCAATTGCAGCTGCCGCTAAATTTTTATTATCAATAAAACTTTCTTGCGTTTTGGATCTAGGCGTTTTGATGATTTCTTCAATCGCTTCTTTTAATGTGCTCAATCCTTTGTTCTTTCTTGCATCTACTGCTACAACCGGTATTCCTAAATCTTCTTGTAATCCTGCTACATCTATTTTGATACCTTTCTTGGCTGCCAAATCATTCATGGTTAATGCCAATACTACTGGAATTTTCAAATCGATGATCTGACTACAAAACAATAAATTTCTTTTTAAATTACTTGCATCGGCCACCAACAAGATCACATCTGTTTTTACTTGTTCATCTACACCCATCAAAACTCTATAAGCCACCCATTCATCTTCTCTTTTTGGATAAAAGCTATAAGTGCCAGGAAGATCTATTAGGGTAGTTGCATATTGACCAATATTTAAGTCACCTGTTTTTTTATCTACTGTAACACCTGGGAAATTACCCACTTTTTGATGAAGCCCTGTTAATGCATTGAAAAGGGAACTTTTTCCGCTATTGGGATTTCCCACAAGTGCTATATGGATGCCAGCTTTCATTAGGTCGCAAAGCTACCTTTTAAGTTTATGCGTTACTTACGAAATTAGAAATTGAAAAGCTGTAAATTTGTGATATAAATCAGCATTTATGAGAGTTTCCGTTATCCTGATCGCTTTATTGTTACCTTTTTTGGGTACCGCTCAAAAAAGTAAAAGAGCAGACAAAGCTTTGGTTAAAAATTTACAAGAGCATATTCAATATTTAGCGAGCGATGCTTTAGAAGGTAGAAGAGCAGGCTCTCTTGGAGAAGAATTGGCAGTGGATTATATCGTGAAAGCTTATCAGAAAATGGGGTTGAAGCCCGCGGGTCAAGATGGTTTTATTCAATCTTTCCCTATTGACGAAGGCAAGAAATGGGCTAGCAATGCTTTTTTAGAAATCAATAATCAAGTACCGGTTATCAATAAAGATTTTTTCCCTTTGTCTAATAGCGGCACAGGTTCTATTCAGTCTGATGCAGCGATTGTATTAAATGAAGCAAAACAAGTGTGGTTTAAAGATTTGGGTGAAGTTTTAGAAGACAATAGATCTAATCCACATTTTGATTTAACAGATTGGTTATATAAAACCACTGCAGAAATAAAAGCAAAAGGAGCGACTGCTTTGTTTTTATTTAATAGTAGTTCTTTGGTTGATAATATTCAATTTAATAAATACGATACTTCAAAGGCATTAGATTTACCAGTGTTGTATTTCACAAAAGAAGGATTTGCCAATTTCTTTAAAGACGAGACAGGTACTTACGAAGTAGAAGCGAATGTGCAATTTGATCATCCTACACGTACTGCACATAATGTGGTTGCTTTCATTAATAACAATGCAACAAATACAGTAGTACTTGGAGCACATCTAGATCATTTAGGATATAACGAAGACAAACATGGTTTGGATTTGAATAATGATATTCACAATGGCGCTGACGACAATGCCAGTGGTACTGCGGCTTTGATGGAATTAGCGAAGAGTCTTTCAAAAAAATCTCCTAAGAATAATAACTATTTAATTATTCATTTTTCTGGCGAAGAATTAGGTTTGTTGGGTAGCAAGTATTGGTTAGATCATCCAACCATGCAAGTCAATTTTAATTATATGATTAATATGGACATGGTAGGTAGATATGATACTGCGCGCAAATTAACAGTAGGCGGTTATGGTACTTCTTCAAATTGGTCTACCATTTTAAAAAATATTTCTACCGATTTAATTACTCATTATGATAGTGCTGGTACTGGCCCAAGTGATCATGCTAGCTTCTACAGAAAAGACATGCCTGTATTATTTATGTTTACTGGTAGTCATTCAGATTATCATAAGTCTACTGATGACGCAGATAAAATTAATTATGCTGGCGAAGCAGCGATTGTACGTTATGTGCAAGACATTGTGCATGCTGCAGATGGTTTAGGTAAATTTGATTTCTTAAAAACAAGAGAGCAATCAATGGGTAAGAGTACTAAGTTTTCTGTAAGCTTAGGGGTTATGCCTGACTACGCCTTCACCGGAACTGGTGTTAGAATTGAAGGATCTAGTGCGGGTAAATTAGGAGAGAAATTGGGTTTGAAACAAGGAGATATCTTATTACAAGTGGGCGATTATAAATTGATTGATGTAATGAGTTATATGCAAGCTTTGAGTAAATTTAAGAAAGGAGATAAAACAGTTTTAGTAATCAAGCGTGACAAAGAAGAATTAAAATTTGATATTCAGTTTTAAATTCTACCATTCATTATTTTTGATTAAGATTGTTTGTAAAAATGTTTTTTGAATGAGTGCAAAATTAATTTTAGACCAGGATGCGATTAATGAAAGCGACTTTGAAGGTTCGCGCATTTTGGGTATTACTGCACCCATTAAAAATTATCAGTTTTGTATTTTACTCAATCAATACATGGGTTTTGAATTTAGGTTTAATCCCAATCATGAGATCGCATTAAAGCGTAAGAACAGGACTTATTATTTCTCTATGTATGAGGCTACAGAGCCTTCTACAAGCATTCAGCACTTTGTATATCACAATCAATTTGATGGAGAATACTTATTGCCCGAATTAAAACACATGGATTTTATTTGGTGGATAAGAGGGGAGTGGATTGAAGACGAAAAAGTAAATGACATCTTACATACCATTCGAAATATCAAAGGAGTGCAATTAGTTGCTGAACTAACGCCAGAGCAAATTAAAAATAAGGGTCATCTTATTTTTGAATAATAATTCTTTTGTCGCTTGCTTTTTTACAAACACCAATTGGGTCTCTGTATTGTATTCCTAGATTTTCTAAAATAGTTTGTACTTCTTTTACAGCATCTGGTGCCACTGCAATTAATAATCCGCCATTGGTTTGTGGATCGGGTAATAAAACACTTGCTTCTTTCTCGTCTATCTCTGGCGCTAATTCAATGCCAGCTTGGGTTGCGTTCCAGTTTCTTGCCGTCGCACCTGGGATAGCTTTTTGTGCAATATAGTCTCTTACTTCTGGGATAATAGGTAATCCACTATAACTTATTTCTGCAGTTAAATTACTTCCTTGCATCATTTCTGTTAAGTGTCCTGATAAACCAAAACCAGTTACATCGGTCATTGCATGTACTGATTTCAATTTTCCTAATGCTTCGCCTGCTTTATTGATAGTCGTTAATTGCTTCACTAATTTTTCTAAATGTGCTTCTGTTAATAATCCTCTTTTTTGTGAAGTAGCTAATATGCCTACACCCAAAGGTTTAGTTAATATTAATACATCCCCTTCTTGTGCAGTGTCGTTTCTTTTTAAATTTTCTATTGCCACCATTCCATTTACTACCAATCCAAAAATAGGATCCTGACTATCTATACTATGTCCGCCAGCTATCACAATACCCGCGTCTGCACAGGTTTTGCGCGCACCCTCCATTACTTGTGCTGCAACACTTGCAGGTAATGTCGCTAATGGCCAACCTAATACTGCTAATGCAAAAATGGGTTTCCCGCCCATAGCATATACATCACTGATAGCATTGGCTGCAGCAATTTGTCCAAAAGCAAATGCATCATCTACAATGGGCATAAAAAAATCTGTGGTTGAGATGATCGCATTTTTTTCATCTATCTGATATACTGCTGCATCGTCTCTACTATCATTGCCTACTAATAATTGTGGTATATTATTTTTAGCACCCACATTATGTGCTGCTAAAATTTCTGATAAAACAGAAGGGGCAATTTTACAACCACATCCTCCACCTTTACTATGTTGTGTTAACTTGATTTCCATAATGGTTTCATTTTTTCAATTGTCGCTGCATCACCCACTTGTATCCAATCTTGTATACTTTCTGTTAATGCTTTACTTAATTCGGTCTGCAATCTAGTTATTTCCCATTTTCGACCAGTGATTTGTTGTAAGGAAACTGGATTAGGTGCATCAGGACTAAATTTGGTTTGATTAATATTGAGGCCAATGCCAATTACGGTCCAGGTCCATTCGCTACCTCTAAGGATGTTTTCTATTAATATCCCCCCTGCCTTTCTGTCACGCCAGTAAATATCATTAGGCAATTTTATCAATGTTTCTTCTCCTGCATGTTGGGCAAAAAAGTTTTTTGCAGCAATAGCTACTGCTGCAGAAAGGCCTTTTTGGTCTTCTGGCCCCCAATTT
>CAZXWT010000016.1:0-12748 GCA_964644475.1 uncultured Sediminibacterium sp.
ATATAAGGACCATAAGGGCCTCTTAATAATTGTATTTTCTCTTTTTCGAATACCTTAATGGTTCTTTCGTCTTTAGCTTTACGCTTTTCTGCAATCATAGGGGCCAATTCGTCTAACATGACAGTATAAGGGTCCATTTCCTTGTTAAGAGAGTAGAACTTCTTGTCATGCGCCGCATAAGGGCCAAAACGGCCAATATTCACAGTAACTTCAGATCCTTCAAATTCACCCAAAGTTCTAGGCAGCTTGAATAATTCCATAGCTTCTTCAAAACTGATGGTCTCAATACTTTGAGAAGCTTTTAGTTTGGCAAATTTTGGTTTCTCTTCGTCATCTTGATGACCAATTTGTACCATCGGGCCATATCTACCCATTCTAGCAATTACTTTTTTGCCAGATACAGGATCAATACCTAATTCTCTTTCGCCTTTTGCTCTCTCAGCTGTTTCTAATGTATGATCGATAGTTTCGTGGAAAGGCTTATAGAACTCTTCCAACATTTTACTATAGGTTAATTTACCAGCAGCAATCTCATCAAATTCTCCTTCGATCTTTGCAGTAAATCCAAAATCCATTACTTTTTCAAAGTGCTGTTTCAAAAAGTCTGTCACCACCAAACCTAAGTCGGTTGGAGAAAGCTTGTTCTTTTCTGCACCAGTTGTTTCAGAAGCTGTCTCAGTTTTAATTTCGTCCTTATTATTCAGCTTCAATATTTGGTAATTTCTCTTAATCCCTTCTTTCTCTCTTTTTTCTACATAATTACGCTTCATAATAGTAGTAATAGTAGGAGCGTAGGTAGAAGGTCTACCAATACCTAATTCTTCTAATTTCTTTACTAAGCTTGCTTCAGTATATCTTGATGCAGGACGGCTGAATCGCTCAATACCTGTCATGTCTACAAAATCAAGTACTTGTCCTTTTGCTAATGGAGGTAATATTGCTTCGCCATCAGACTCGCTTGCATCCTCGTCAATTTCATCGTCATCTTTTCCTTCTAAATATACTTTCAAGAAACCATCAAATTTCATTACTTCACCGCTTGCTGTTAAGGTTTCTTTATTAGTAGAGATTTCAATTTTTGCTGTCGTTTTTTCAAATTGTGCATCACTCATTTGAGAAGCAATAGTACGCTTCCAAATTAATTCATACAATCTATTAGTATCCGCATCATCCACCTTGCTTTCGTTCATATAAGTAGGGCGAATGGCTTCGTGTGCTTCTTGTGCACTTTCGTTTTTGTTTTTGAATTTTCTAGGCTGATAATATTTATCTCCAAAGCTTGATTCAATTTCTTTTTTTATAGCATCAATAGCAGTTTCACTCAAACTAATACTGTCTGTTCTCATATAAGTGATCTTACCACTTTCATATAATTTCTGAGCAATCAACATGGTTTTACTAACACTATAGCCCAATTTCCTGGAAGCTTCTTGTTGTAAAGTAGATGTTGTGAAAGGTGCTGATGGCGTGCGTTTCCCGTCTTTTACTGCAATATCTTTTACAGTATAAGTAGCCGACTTACATGAATTCAAAAATGCTTCAGCTGCACCAGCTGTAGATAATTTTTGTGGGCCTTCTGCCTTGAATTTTACTTTCTTCTTATTAATATCTAATGCAGAAAAAATGGCTGAAATTTTAAAAACACTTTCAGGAATAAACTGATTAATTTCTCTTTCTCTTTCTGCTATTAATCTTACTGCAACACTTTGAACTCTACCTGCACTCAAGCTTTTTTGCATACCAATCTTGCGCCATAATACAGGGCTCAATTCAAAACCAACAATTCTATCTAATATTCTTCTTGCTTGTTGAGCATCCACCAAATCCATATTAATTCTTCTTGGATTCTCTACTGCTTTTTTAATTGCAGGAGCGGTGATTTCATGGAATACAATACGCTTTGTTTTCTTCGGATCTAAACCTAATACTTCAGCCAAATGCCAACTGATACTTTCCCCTTCACGGTCCTCATCCGATGCCAACCAAACCTCTTTGGCTTTCTTGGTCATGGACTTCAATTCCTTCACCACTTTTTCCTTTTCCGCTGGGACTATATATCTAGGCAAAAATTTGTTCTTCATGTCGATGCCCATATCACTTTTTTCCAAATCTCGGATATGGCCATAGCAACTTCTTACTTCAAATTCTTCCCCTAAAATCTTCTCGATGGTCTTCGCTTTTGCAGGAGACTCCACTATTAATAAGTTCTTTGACATGGGTGCAATATTATAGTATTCAATCAAAAAATAAAAATACCTGCCTTCTAGGAAGCTAAAAATTGGACAATTTGGTCGATAACTGGCTGGGTTTTGTATATTTTATTATGACCTAACTCATTGGTTATCAAGAACTCAGTATTATTTGGCTGTTTATTTTTAAAATTTTCCAAATCTTTATAGGGACAAACAGGGTCATCTTGGTCATGAATCCAAAAGACTTTACCCTTATAATGCTCAATTGCACGGTCGGCCTCATAATAGCTCATTGGCTTGGAACCCAATGACTCGACTAATTGAATAAAGGCTTGTTTTAGCTCTTTACTAAAGTGCATCAAGTTAAAAAAGCCTTCAAAAGTGGTTGTTGTTTTAGTTGCTGGAGCTATCAATACAAATTTGTGTGTTTCTGGTGCTTCAATGGTCTCTGCAATCAAAGAAAGGGTCAATCCGCCTAGGGAATGACCTATAAAATGATCAATCGGACCAAATTCCTTCATGATGGCATGTAAAGCGTCTCTATATATTAATACATTGATATGCTTTCCTTGGCTTCTTCCATGCCCAGGGGCGTCAAAGCCAATAACCCTAAAGCCTTCTTTTAATAAGGGCTGTATATATTGTTCAAATTTGTAGAAAAAGCTTGCATATCCATGAACAATGAGGACTGTTTTGCCATTTGGCTGATTCGGAGTCCATTCAAAACCCTTTAGCAAAATATCCTTTTTGAATTGCAAACTAATTTTGTTGGCCTGGTGGAAGATGGCTGGGGCTTTGGTCTTTTTGTATTTTGGGTAGGGGGTGCAAAATAGATCAAAAGCAATTTCAGCTGCTTTATTTGGGGATAATATGGCTAGGGTCTTGAATTTAGTTCTTAAGTATTTTAAATACACTCTTTCTGAAAACCCTTGCTTTGCCATTTTCCAATTTTGCAGCAAAGATAGGTGCTCCTTTATAGCCGTTTGGAGTTTTTTTGTATTTCGCAACTAAAAAATGGCTTTAGAGTCATAGCATTCAATTAGATAGGGCTAAATTTGCACAAAATTTTAGTATAAGATTATGTATTCTATTAAAGTAAATTTTGAGCAAAAAGGATTGGAGCCAGTAACATTAGACAATATTGCTGCAGACCAAAGTCTTTTGGAAGTGATGTTGGATAATGGAATTGAATTACATCACAATTGTGGTGCTGTATGTGCATGTAGTACTTGTCATTTATATGTAAATAAAGGCATGGAGCATTTGGCTGAATTGTCAGACAAGGAAGAAGATTTTATTGATAGAGCGGTGAGCCCAAGAATAGAATCAAGATTAGGTTGTCAATGTGAAATTCAAGAAGGCACTGGAATTATTGAAGTAACATTGCCAGATCAAACACAATTTTTAGGAGAATAATAAAATAAAAAAATGATGAGTCAATTTGAACCACCCATTCATTGGAATGATCACGAGGATATTGCACAAAAATTATATGAAAAATTTGGTGACGATTTTACAGAATCTAAAATTTATAGAGTTCGATTTACAGACCTATTGGAATGGGTTTTAAGTTTGCCACATTTTGAAGGCAAAAAAGAAGAGTCTAATGAAGGGCACTTGGAAATGATTCAAAGTGCATGGGTATACGAGTGGAGAGATAATCAGAAATAGAGTATATTTAACTAAATCTTTAGAAGTGTTAGCTGATTTTAAAAAAATTCAATGTTTTGTTTTTGATGTGGATGGTGTTTTAACCAATGGCACATTATTAATCATGCCAGGAGGTTTGATGGCTAGAACAATGAATATTAAAGATGGCTATGCAATTCAATTAGCAATAAAGAAAGGATATAAGATTTGGGTGATTTCTGGAGGTAATTCAGAAGAAGTAAAAGATCGATTAAATAGATTGGGTGTAGAAGATGTATTTATGAAAGTATCTGATAAAGCCTCTTTATTAAAAGAATTAGCAATTATCAATAATGTATCCTTAGAACAAGTTTTGTACATGGGAGATGATATGCCAGATTATGAATGTATGCAATTAGTTGGCTTACCTTCATGTCCAGCAGATGCAGTGAATGAAATTAAATCAATAGCAAAGTATAAGGCTGTAGCAAAAGGCGGTGAAGGTTGTGCAAGAGAAGTTATTGAAATGACTTTAAAGCAAAATGGTCATTGGGATTTAATTGATCATATCAGAGCGCAGTAAATTTAAATTAAGCATTTTGAAAGTACTTGTATATTTTCTGAAATTAGTTCGATGGCCTAATTTGCTTTTTATCATATTAGCGGAATTATTATTTCACTTTTGCATATACAAGCCATTGTTTCCAGAAATGGGAAATACTGCAGATGGGCCTTTTTATATAATTCTATTAACTTATATTTTTATTGCAGCAGCTGGGTATATTATCAATGATTATTTTGATGTTAATATAGACCAAGTAAACAAACCAAGAAAGGTTGTGGTAGGAGAACATATTAGCAGGAGATGGGTGATTTTCTGGCATATGATTTTTAGCTTATTAGGTATTTATTTATCTACTATAGCATTTTCATTCAAGGACTATTGGCATATTCACTTAGCTAATTTAGCGACCATTTTATTTTTATGGTTTTACTCTACTAATTTTAAGAAAGACTTTTTAGTAGGCAATGTGGTAATCGCTGTTTTGACTGCATGGTCTATTGCAGTAGTGTATTTCTCTAAATTTACTATTACTGAATTAATTCATCCTCCAATACATTCTTCTGCACATCTAAGGTTTTTCAAATTGATGTTATTGTATGCAGCCTTTGCATTTATTTTAACATTAGTTAGGGAAGCGTTAAAAGATATGGAAGATATTGAAGGAGATGAAAAGTTTGGTTGTAAAACTTTGCCCATAGTTTGGGGTTTAATGCCCACAAAGGTTTATGTGGCTGTATGGTTAATGGTAGTTGTTATTTCATTAGCAATAATTCAATTATATGTACTGCCTTTTGGTTGGTGGATGAGTATAATTTATTGCTTGGTTTTTATCATTGCGCCATTGGTATATGTTTTAGCAAGGTTGCCAAAATCATTTTCAAGTAGTGATTTTACAGCTTTAAGTTTTTGGATAAAAGTGGCTATGCTTGCGGGTATATTATCCATGTCATTTTTCTATTTCTTATTTTAATTTTTCATGAGTCAAATTATTTTAGCATCCCAATCACCTAGAAGAAAAATGCTTTTAGAGTGGGCAGAGGTTCCATTTGAAGTAGTAGTGGCGGATATTGATGAAGTTTATCCCGAAACATTATCAAAGCAACTTGTCCCAGAATATATAGCAGCCAATAAAGCATTAGCAACGAAAGATAAAATATCGAATAAGGATGCTTGTATAATTGCAGCGGATACCATTGTGTTATTAAATAACGAAATTTTAGGTAAGCCAAAAGATAGAGAAGATGCTATCAGGAGTCTTGAAAAGCTCTCAGGAAATGTGCATGAAGTAATTACTGGTGTGGCTATTTATTATAAAGATCAAATGCATCAATTTAGTCAAACCACCAAAGTGCAATTTCATCCATTGACAAAAGATCAAATTGAATTCTATATCGATCGTTACAAGCCTTTTGACAAAGCTGGGTCTTATGCCATCCAAGAATGGATCGGAGTAATAGGTATTGAATCCATCCAAGGTGATTTTTACAATGTAATGGGATTGCCAGTAAGTAGCTTAGTACAAAAAATCAAAGAGTTGGGAGTGCTATAATTTATAACCACTTGAACTGAATATCTAATTCCACATCAGGATGTAGACTTCTTTCCACTGGACAGGTTCTACCAACACGTTCCAAAATCTCTTTCGTTTTATCGTCTAAGTTTAAAGATGGTATGGTTGCATGTACTATAATTTTACCAATTCTTCTTGGGTCGGATACCATAACTTTAGTCACTTCAACTTTAGCGCCATCTAAAGCAATATCCATTGATTCTGCCTTAATACCCATAGTGGTTATTAAGCAAGCACCTAAGCCTGTTGCGATTAAATCGGTAGGTGAGAATCTTTCTCCTTTTCCTTTATTATCTGTAGGGGCATCTGTTTCAAAAACGCTTCCACTTTGTAAGTGTAAACAAGTGGTTCTTAAATTAGATTCGTAAGTTACTGTTGCTGTCATAAGACTATATTTTGATATACTATTTATGCAAATTTACGATTTTATTCCCCTTAAGTCTTGTATTTTTGCAGGGTTAATTGACAAAGCAAGTATGCAAGAGTTACCAGTAGTTCCTAGTGAACAAGATACAAGAATAAAGAAGCCAGATTGGTTAAGAGTGAAGCTGCCTATTGGGGAAAGCTACAAACATGTTCGCGGCTTGGTAGATACGCATAAATTACACACTATCTGTGAGAGTGGCAATTGTCCTAATATGGGCGAATGTTGGGGCGAGGGCACAGCTACATTTATGATTTTAGGGAATATCTGTACACGTAGCTGTCAGTTTTGTGCTGTAGCTACAGGAAGACCAAAGCCAGTGGAATGGGACGAACCTCAGCGTGTTGCTGAAGCAGTTTTCTTGATGAAAGTTAAACATGCCGTTTTAACAAGTGTAGATAGGGATGAATTGCCAGATGGTGGTTCTACTATTTGGTATAATACCATCAAAGCTATTAAAACATTAAGTCCTGAGACCACATTAGAAACTTTGATCCCAGATTTCAGAGGTATACAAGATCAAATTCAAAGAATTATAGATGCTGCTCCAGAAGTGGTGAGTCATAATATGGAAACAGTTGAAAGAAATACCAAGAGAGTTCGTGTACAAGCTAAATATAGAAGAAGCTTAGAAGTATTAGAGACTTTGAAAAAAGGAGGCATGCGTACTAAGACTGGTTTGATGTTGGGTATTGGAGAAGAGAAAGAGGAAATCATTCAAACCATGAAAGATTTGGTGAATGTTGGATGCGATGTGATTACATTGGGCCAATATTTGCAACCTACTAAAAAACATTTACCTGTTCAACGCTTTGTTCACCCTGATGAATTTAAAGAACTAAAAGCGATTGGCTATGAATTAGGTTTTGACTATGTAGAGAGTGGGCCTCTGGTAAGATCCTCTTATCATTCAGAAAAACATGTAATTCCAGGATGGGGAAGAGCGAAATGGCAAGAAGAATTAGCATTGAATAAGTAATTACTTTACATTATAAATACAAAACCCTTCAATCGAAGGGTTTTGTATTTGGCCAATTAATCCCACATTAAAGCGGAAGCGCCGAGAATTGCGGCGTCTGATTCTTTTAAATGACTTAGTAATATTTTTACTTTGTTTTCAAAGATTTCAATCACATTGGCTTCCATATGTTCTCTTGTTGGCTTCAAGATCATATCACCTGCTTTGGTTAATCCACCAAAAAGTATAATAGCTTCAGGACTAGAGAACATGACAAAATTGGCTAAAGACATACCTAAGATTTTTCCGGTAAATTCAAATACTTCTTTAGCTACTTCATCATCTTTTTGTGCTGCTTCAAAAACATCTTTAGAAGTAATTTTATCAACTGGAATATTTCTTAATAAACTTGGGCGATCTGTTGTTTTCAAAATCTCCATAGCAGATTGTGCAACGCCTGTAGCAGATGCATAACTTTCTAAAGATCCTTTTTTACCAGTACCAGGATGTAATCTTCCATCAGGAATAATAATAGTATGACCTAATTCACCTGCGAATCCATCGTGACCATAAATTAATTGACCATTTGCAACAATACCACTACCAACGCCTGTGCCTAAAGTAATCATGATAAAATCTTTCATGCCCTTAGCTGCACCATACATCATTTCACCTACTGCTGCAGCATTTGCATCATTGGTTAATTTAACGGGTAATTTGAATTTGTCTTGTACCATTTTGGCAAATGGAATCACGCCTTTCCAAGGAAGGTTAGGAGCATATTCAATTGTACCTGTATAGATATTTCCATTTGGCGCACCTATACCAATACCTTTAATTCTTCCAACACCACCCACTTTTTCAATTAACTCACTTAATCTTACATACAATTCATCAATAAAAGTATGTACTTGTTCGTGGGTATTGGTAGGCATAGAACTTGAGTGTAATACATTACCATCTTTATCTACAATACCATATTTGGTTCCTGTACCACCTATATCTACACCTATTACATATGAATCCATTATCGAAAATTTATTTAATTGATTAAAATATTAATGTCCACCTTTTGCTTCAGCATCTTCATAATTGATACCTTGTTTTTTCAAAATACCTTTTACTGCAATTGCAAAAATTAAGATATAAGTAAAACAAGCTACAGGTACCCAGAAAGAATTATGAATACCAAAACCTGGTTGGTCTAAATGAGATGATTGTAAGAAGTCTGATAATTTACCTTGGATAGGAGGGATGATACCACCACCTAAAATCATCATAATTAAGAATGCTGCACCTTGAGTAGTATACTTGCCAATACCTGCAATAGATAAAGCAAAGATAGAAGGCCACATAATAGAACAAGCGATACCACCTGTTAAGAATGCATAAATAGCTAAATCTCCTTTAGAGAAGATACCAACTAACATTGATGCCACACCAATCAAACTAAATATTAATAAAGTTTTTGCAGGTTTGTCTTGGCTTAAGAAGAAAGCAGCGATTTGAATAAAAATACAAACAATATACATGTACAATGGAGTCATGTCGTACTGTGCAATACTATTCACGCCAATCACAATTCCAAATGCAACAAGTGGTACAATGATGGTTAAGATTTTATTCGTTTGTTTTTTAAATTCAAATGCAGAAATTGCTCCAGTCCATCTACCAATCATCATACTACCCCAATACATAGAAATATAAGGAGCAATCTTTGAAGAAGGGATACTTCCAAAATCTGCTTGCTTTAATAATTCACCTAAATTAGAGCCAATCGCAACTTCTACACCAACGTAAACAAAAATAGCTAACATACCTAATACCAATTGAGGGTATTTCATTGCACCCCAACCGTTTTCATTTTTTTGAGCAGAGAAATTAGCAAATAATAAACCAATTACCACAGTAGCTAATGCGCCAAATAACCATTTTAATCTCATGGTTTCTAAATCTAATCTAGTAGCATCTGTTAATGTTGCTGGATCAATTTTATAACTATTGAAAATAGGCACGAACATGATGATTAATACACCCGTCATGATTAATAATAATCTTAAAGCTTTATTAGCTGGTTCAATTTTTTCTTCATTGATACCTGCAGGTACTTTTTTAGAAAAATGAAATAAAGCAGCAGCAGCTAAAAATAAAACACAAACGGCACTATATAAAACCACAACTTTACTTAAACTAAGTGCAGCGATTTGGTCATCTGTAATAGCTGCGGCGCTACCAAATAATGCAAATGCAACCACAATTGGGCCAATAGAAGTACCAAATGAGTTAATACCGCCTGCTAAGTTCACACGGCTAGCACCAGTACTTTCGTCTCCTAGAACAATTGCAAAGGGTTGTGCAGCGGTTTGTTGTAAAGAGAATCCTAATGCTACAATAAATAAACCCACTAACATGCCTGTGAAAGTGTTCGCATTCACTGCAATAATCATGGCAATAGCCCCGATAGCAGAAAACAATAATCCGTATACAATACTTTTCTTGTATCCCCATTTACCCACTAAATCCTTTCCTCCAAAAGCTCCATAGGCAAATAGGCCAAGGGCTCCAATATAGTAAGCTAAATAAAATGCAAAATCTACCAATTGACTTTGGAACTGGTCAAGATTGAACTTGTGTTTACAGAAAGGGATAAATACACTATTACTTGAAGCAATAAATCCCCAGAAGAAAAATACTACAATAAGGGTTGATAATGCACCCGTATTGGTGGGTTGTTTGGTTTGGCTCATAAGATTCGTTAGTTTAATCGTTTATCGATTGTGTAAAATACTTAAAAATATCATTCAAAAGCTAAAAATAATTGATCTAATATCCACTAGTTTTCAGTAAATTGAAACAAATTATATAGTAAAAAATGGTCATCGTTCATGTTAGTGCAGAATGTTATCCTATGGCTAAAGCCGGCGGGCTAGGAGATGTGGTTGGTGCTTTGCCAAAATACCAAAAAAAACAAGGTGACGAAGCAATGGTGGTAATGCCAATGTATAAAACTGCATTTTTAGAAAAGAATGAATGGGATGTTGCATTCAAAGGAAAAGCCAATATGGGAGATTGGTTTTTTGATTTTACAATTATTAAAGAGCGTTCTGGAAAATTAGGATTTAATTTATTTTTGGTTGATATACATGGCTTATTAGATAGACCAAAAATTTATGGATATGCCGATGATCACGACCGTTTTATTGGTTTTCAAATTGCGGTAGTGAATTGGTTATCACAATGGGGGGAATTGCCATCTGTAGTTCATTGTCACGACCATCAAGCCGGCTTGATTCCTTTTATGATGAAGTACTGTTATGACTATCAAAGATTACAATTTGTAAAAACGGTTTTAACTATTCATAATGCACAATATCATGGTGCCATGGGTTGGGATAAATCTATATTAATTCCTAAATGGGATACATGGAAGCATGGACTATTAGAATGGGATAATGCAATCAATTCTTTAGCGACAGGTATAAAATGTGCGGACAAAGTGACCACTGTGAGCGAGACTTATATGCATCAATTAAGGTATCAATCTGCTGGCTTGGAAGCATTATTTGAATATGAACAAGGGAAGTGTTTGGGTATATTAAATGGCATTGACAATGATGTATGGGATCCTGCTACAGATCCAATGGTTGATTTTCATTACAATGTTCAAAATTTTGAAGAAGGTAAATTGAAAAATAAAAATTTACTCTGTGAGCAGTACAATTTAGATATTAATAAGCCATTAATTGTTTTTATAGGAAGATTGGTTGGAGAAAAAGCAGCCGATGTATTACCTGGAGCTATCCAACATGCATTGGATAAAACCAATTGTGGTGCGAATTTCTTGGTCATTGGAACAGGTGATACACAGGTAGAATCTGCATTAAATTTTTTAGTGCAATTGTACCCAGGCAATTTTAATACTTGGATAGGCTATGATGAAAAAGTAGGACATCAGGCATATGCGGGAGCAGACTTTTTATTAATGCCAAGTAGGGTTGAGCCATGTGGTTTAAACCAAATGTATAGTTTGAGATATGGTACGATACCCATGGTAAGAGATACAGGTGGATTGCATGATACGGTGGTGGATATGGGAGATCCCAATGGATTTGGAATTAGATTTTTACACGCTACAGAAGAAGATATCGTGTATTCAATAGAAAGAGCTATCGCGGTTTTTAAAGATAAAGTGCATATGAAAAAAATGATTCAACACGCTATGCGTATTGATCATAGTTGGGAATCTGTGGTAGCATCCTATAAAAACGTATATCAATCCTTATAATATAAATCCCCATGTTATGGCTATATATGCAAAAGAAACTGTTTCTGTAATTCTAGGCGGAGGTGCAGGATCTCGTTTATCACCTTTAACCGCAAGTAGATCCAAGCCTGCAGTACCTATTGCTGGTAAATACCGTTTAGTGGATATTCCTATTAGCAATTGTATAAATAGTAATTTGAATAGAATTTTTGTATTAACACAATTCAATTCGGCTTCATTAAACCAGCATATCAAAAACACCTATCACTTTAGTGCATTTAGTTCCGGATTTGTTGACATTCTAGCGGCAGAACAAACTCCTGATAATCCAGGTTGGTTCCAGGGAACTGCAGATGCGGTAAGACAATCCTTAAGACATTTGGATAAAATGGATTTTGAATATGTGTTGATCTTAAGTGGGGATCAATTATATCAAATGGATTTCAGTAAAATGATAGATGCACATAAACAAAGCGGCGCTGCATTGACCATTGCTACTATTCCGGTAGGTGAAAGAGAAGCGCCAGAATTTGGTATTTTAAAATCTAATAGTGAAAATGTAATCACTTCCTTTATTGAAAAGCCTAAGAAAGAATTATTGCCAGATTGGGTAAGTGATACTGGAACTGCGATGCAAGATCAAGGAAGACATTATTTGGCTTCAATGGGTATTTATGTTTTCAATAAAGAGATTCTATATAAACTTTTAAATGAAGTTCACGCTAAAGCGACAGATTTTGGTAAAGAAATTATTCCAGATTCCATTGCACATTATAAAGTATTGAGTTATCAGTATGATGGCTATTGGACAGATATTGGAAATATTTATTCTTTTTTTGAAGCAAATATTGCTTTAACAGAAGCTATTCCACCATTTAATTTATTTGATAGTGCACAAACAATTTATACAAGACCACGTATGTTGCCACCTGCAAAAATAAGTGGTACCATGATTGATAGAGCTATTATTGCGGAAGGGTCAATTATTCATGCGGCATCTATTTCTCAATCCGTTATTGGAATTAGATCAAGAATTGGGAAAGATACTGTGGTAAAAAATGTATATATCATGGGTTGTGATTATTATGAAACCATCGATCAAATTAATGAAAAAATACAGGCAGGTAAACCTATTCTAGGAATTGG
>CAZXWT010000017.1:0-12457 GCA_964644475.1 uncultured Sediminibacterium sp.
ATATTTGGTTTGAAAAAACCATTACCTGCAATCATGCATCCTAGTCCTGTATAAAATAAAGGGGTAGCTATGGCTGCTTGATCATAAAAATGTCCGCAAGCAAATAATACAAACTCTCCAATAGCCATCACCAATCCTCCAGCAATAATAGATCTATTATTACCCCAATATCTGTCAGCAATATAACCACCTAAAAGAGGAGTTAAATAAATTAGTCCAGTATAACTACCATATACCTGAGATGCAAACACCTTATCAAAAAGTAATGCCTTGGTTAAAAACAACACCAAAATGGCACGCATTCCATAGTAGTTAAATCGCTCCCACATTTCAGTAGCGAATAATACATACAAACCTTTTGGATGTTTTTGAGTAGTTGCAGACATAGAAATCGTTTATTTAATTGACCCAAATTAATAAAATCCCTTTAATAATTTTTACTTTCGTGGCTCAATCCGTCATATTATGAATATTTTACTCATTGGATCTGGAGGTAGAGAACATGCTTTAGCTTGGAAAATGGCCCAAAGTCATCATTGTGACCAATTGTTTATTGCCCCAGGAAATCCTGGAACTGCTAGCATAGGAACCAATGTAGCAATTGATATCAATGATTTTGATGGATTGAGCCAATTCGCAATAGAGAAGGCAGTTGATATGATTGTTGTAGGTCCAGAAGAGCCTTTGGTGAATGGCATTTATGACTTTTTTGCTCAAAATGAAGCTACTGCACATATAAATGTAATTGGCCCTTCCAAAAATGCTGCTCAATTGGAAGGAAGTAAAGCCTTCAGCAAGCATTTTATGCAAAGACAGGGAATTCCGACAGCTAGCTATGCTGAATTTACCAAAGAAAATTACGAAGAGGGCAAAACATATATCAGTAAACATAGCTTACCCATTGTACTCAAGGCAGATGGACTAGCTGCTGGAAAGGGCGTTATCATTGCGTTTAACCATCAAGAAGCTTTGCAAAGTTTTGAAGAAATGATCCAAAATAAGCAATTTGGAGCTGCAAGTTCAAAAGTAGTGATAGAGCAATTTTTAGAAGGTATTGAAGTAAGTGTTTTTGCATTAACAGATGGCAAAAACTACCAAATAATTGGACATGCCAAAGATTATAAGCGAATAGGAGAAGGCGATACCGGCCTGAATACTGGCGGTATGGGTTGCGTTAGCCCCGTTCCTTTTATGGACGCCCCATTTATGGAAAAAGTAGAACGCAACATCATACAACCTACGATTAATGGCTTTCAAAAAGAGGGTTTATTGTATAAAGGATTTGTGTTTTTTGGATTGATGAACTGTGGTGGCGAACCCTATGTAATTGAATATAATTGCAGATTAGGCGACCCAGAAACAGAGGTAATTCTACCTAGATTACAAACCGATTTGGTAAGCTTATTGGCTGCCGCAGATAATGGCACATTAGAAGACGTGAATATTGAATTTAATGATGGTGCATTTGCCACAGTGATGGCAGTTAGTGGTGGATATCCTGGATCTTATCCTAAAGACATTAAAATAACTGGAATAGAGGCTGCTAATGCAGCTGCAAATTCCCTTGTATTTCAAGCTGGTACTGGGTTTAAAGGTGAAGACATTGTCACAAAAGGAGGGCGTGTTTTAACCGTTACAGCAAAAGGAAATCAGCTTCAAGAAGCAGTTCAAAATGCAAAAAATGCACTGTCTCAAATCCAGTTTGAAGGAATGTATTTTAGAAATGATATTGGCTATGAGTTCCCTGCATAAACTTTACTAAAAATTATTCTTCCCCATTTTTGCAAAAAGCTTTGTAGTTCAAGTATTTTAAGTGAATTTTGCATCATTCACATAGAACATTAAAAGCTTAACGATAATGGGATTATTTAACTTTTTTACGCAAGAAATTGCAATGGACTTGGGTACTGCCAATACCCTAATCATCCATAATGATGAAGTGGTTGTAAACGAACCTTCAATTATTGCCTTAAACAGGAATAATATGAAAGAGGTTTTAGGTGTTGGTAAGAAGGCTTTATTGATGCACGAAAAAACACACGAAAGCATAAAAACAATTCGTCCATTAAAAGACGGAGTAATTGCAGATTTTAACGCAGCGGAATTAATGATCCGCGAGTTAATGAAAATGATTTATCCAAAGAAGCCTTTGTTTCCACCAAGTTGGAGAATGGTGATTTGTATTCCTTCTTCAATTACTGAAGTAGAGAAAAGAGCTGTGCGTGATAGTGCTGAACAAGCAGGTGCTAAAGAAGTATACATGATTCATGAACCTATGGCAGCTGCACTAGGTATTGGTATAGATGTAGAAGAGCCAGTTGGAAATATGATTATTGATATTGGTGGTGGTACAACTGGTATTACAGTAATTGCATTAGCAGGTATTGTGTGTGATCAAAGTATTCGTATTGCAGGGGATGAATTCACTGCAGATATTATGGAAGCATTAAGAAGATATCATAGCTTATTGATTGGCGAGCGTACTGCTGAACAAATTAAAATTCATGTAGGCGCTGCATTAAAAGATTTAGATAATCCACCAGATGATATGCCAGTAAATGGTAGAGATTTGGTAACTGGTATTCCAAAACAAATCATGGTTTCTTACCAAGAAGTTGCAGAAGCACTTGATAAAAGTATTTTCAAAATCGAAGAAGCTATTTTGAAAGCATTAGAAACTACTCCTCCAGAATTAGCAGCAGATATTTACCGTAGAGGTTTATACATTACTGGTGGTGGATCTTTATTAAGAGGTTTAGATAAGCGATTAAGTCAAAAAATTAAATTGCCTGTACATGTTGCAGACGATCCATTAAAGAGTGTAGTAAGAGGTACTGGTATTGCCTTGAAAAATTATCAACGCTTCCCATTCATTATGAGATAAACCAAAATAAAGTAATTTCCTTTGAAGAATATCATTGGGTTCATAAGACAGAACTTTACTTTTTTTAGTTTTTTGATACTTCAAATAGTGTCTTTGGTGATGTTATCTTCTTACAGTAAATCTCATCAAACTTTTTTTGGTGGATGGAGTAATCAGGTAACAGGAAATATCAATCGCTATTATAATAATTGGGCATACTTTTTTGATTTAAAGGCGACCAATGCAAAATTGGTTGAAGAGAATGTTGCTTTAAGAAATCAATTAGCTCAAAATTTTTCCGCATACGATACTAGCAAAAAAGCTGGCACATTGATTTTAAGAAAAGATAGTTTAGAGAAAATTAGAAAGTTCTATTACTATCCCGCAAAAGTGGTGGGCAATACATTTACCTTGCAAAAAAATTATATCACTATCGAAAGAGGTGCATTGCAAGGAATCAAAAAAGATATGGCAGCCATTAGTCCAGACGGAACTATTGTTGGTGTAGTAGTAGAAGTAAATGATAACTACAGTAAAGTAATGAGCTTATTGCATCGCAATAGTAAAGTGAGTGCAATGTTGAAAAGAGATAGGGTCGCAGGTAGTATTGAGTGGGATGGAGAAGATCCAAACATCTTGACTTTGAAAAATATTTCTAAAAGCGCTGCACCTAAAATTGGGGACACTGTATTAACTAGCCCCTACTCTTCTAATTTCCCAGCCCAACTAATGATAGGAAGAGTAACAAAAGTGAATCAAGATCCTTCAAGTAATTTCTTAACACTAAGCGTAAAGTCAGCTACTAACTTCTTTACATTAGAATATATTTATTTGGTAGAGAATAAAAGAATGGCCGAACAAAAAGCCGTTGAACAAAACGAGATTAAGAATGAATAGTATTTTAAAAAATAGCGCTCGTTTTATTTTGTTCTTGTTGATCCAAGTGATCATCTTGAACGAGATTCCTCCTATTCATCAATTCATCACACCCTATGTTTACTTTTTATTCCTACTTTGGTTGCCATTTGGCACTAGCAGACTTGGCTTAACCGTACTTGGATTTATTTATGGATACTGTTTAGATCTTTTCACTAACACTCCGGGTTTACATGCAGCCGCATGTTCTCTGATGGCATATATACGTCCTACTATTTTGAATTTATTATTAGCACAAGAAGCAACAGAAGAATTAAATAGAGAGCCTAGTATTGGAACCATGGGATGGGGCCCCTATTTTATTTATATTTTCATTCTTACTTTTATCCATCATTTTTACTTGGTGTTATTAGAGTGGTTGCAATTTGGCAATTTCACTTATTTTATTGGAAAAGTAACCGCTACTACATTAATGAGCATGCTTTTAATATTATTACCAGAACTCATTACCAACAGAAGAAAGCTCAAAAGATAATTCATGGCATTGTATAACTCCAACCGAGGTGGCATCATACAAATAATCATTGGTGTCATATTCGTGATACTTATTGGTCAATTAATTAGTTTACAAATTGTGTCCAATAAATACAAATTGGCTGCAGACAACAATGCTATTTTTAGAAAAATTATTTATCCTGACAGAGGTATCATATACGATCGTAAAAAAAGAGCTTTACTAGAAAATACCATTAGTTATGATTTAGTAGTCATTCCTAATGAAGCCAAAGGAGTAGACACAGCAACGCTTTGTGATATTCTTAAAATTGATAAAAAAGAATATAGCAAAAGAATGATCGAAGTGATCATTAAAAATTCTAGAGTAAAAGCTGGAACTTTTGAACCATTTTTATCTCCTGAACTATATGCACAGCTTACAGAGAACTTATATAGATTTCCAGGATTCTCTTTATCAGAAAGATCAATCAGAAATTATCCATACAATACCGCAGCCCATGTATTAGGCTATGTTGCAGAAGTAGATGTAAACTTTTTACAAAAGCATGAAGATGAAGGATATGAAATGGGAGATTATGCAGGTATGACTGGATTAGAAAAACAGTACGAACCAATATTAATGGGACAAAGAGGCGTTAAGCGTTTCTTAAGAGATAATAAAGGAAAGATTCAAGGTGCTTATGAAAGAGGTGAATATGATACAGTAGCCATAGCTGGTAAAAATTTATTTACTAGTATGGATGTAGAAGTACAACAACTTGCTGAAAAACTATTACAAAATAAAGTTGGAAGCGCAGTAGCCATTAATCCAAAGACAGGAGGAGTGATTGCAATGGCGAGTAGCCCTGGATATAACCCTAATTTATTGACAGGAAGCCAAAGAAGAAAAACCATCGGAAGATTATTATTAGATACAGCACGACCAATATATAATAGAGCGATTAAAGGACAATATCCACCAGGTTCTACCTTTAAACCACTCGGTGCCATTATTGCATTAGACGAAGGATTGATTACACCATCATATGGATATAATTGTTTTGGATTGTATGGTGCATGTGGCGACCCTAGGAAATGTGAACATCATAATGCCGGACATGCAGCCAATTTGCAATTAGCATTAGCCAATTCTTGTAACTCCTATTTTTTACAAGTATTTAGAATGGCCATTGATAATCCCAAATACAAGAACGCCAAAACAGGTTACTTAAAATGGAAAGAATATGTGAATGCATTTGGATTTGGTAGAAAGTTAGGGGTGGATTTGCCAAGTGAAAACAAAGCAAGTATTCCAGATACTGCACAATACAATAAAGACTTTGGTAATCCTAGGTATTGGAATAGTTGTTATATGCTAACCTTGGGGATTGGACAAGATAGAATGACTGCTACCCCACTTCAATTAGCTAATAGTATGGCGTTTATTGCAAATGAAGGATATTATTATACACCACATTTTGTAGACAGCATTGAAGACGAAACAGAACAAGATGCAGCATTATTGGAGAAGTATCGAACCAAGCAAAAAGTAACGAATATTCCATCAAGTATCTTTAAAGTAATTAAAGAAGGCATGCATGATGTTACAGTATATGGAACTGCTGCTTTTATTAAAGTGCCAGGACATGAATACTGTGCAAAAACCGGTACGGCTCAGAATCCACATGGTAAAAACCACTCACTATTTGTTTGCTTTGCACCAAAAGACAATCCCAAAATAGCTGTGGCAGTAATTGTAGAAAATGCAGGTTATGGTGCAACATGGGCAGGTCCAATTGCTACCTTGATGATGGAAAAATATTTAAATGACACTTTAACTCCCGAAAGTAAGCTAAAGGCGGAAAATTTATCTAAAGTAGACCTTATGCCACAAGCGATTAAAGATTGGTATGTACGTAATAATAAATCTGCTTATTTGACACCTTTAGAATACAATAATGATGAATTATCAGACGTTTGGGATATGGAGATGTTGGCCTCAGATGCAGTACCAGTAAAAATTCCAAAAGACACCATTAAAACTGATACAAGTAATAAAAAATCTACACCAACTCTTCCAACCGCCTTACCAAAATATAACAAAGATTCGGCTTTAAATAATACTAAAAAGAAGATTGTAAAGAAAAAGCTCATCAAGATACAACCTAAAACAAAAAAGAAGGTCATCAAAAATAATGTCAACCAGCTCTAACCAAAATAATTTTTCAAAAGGTACAGACTTAGCCGTAATCGTTTTATACATGATCATGGTTGCGATTGGTATACTTTGTATTTACATGGTAGAGTACAATCCCAATACAAGTTGGAGTAGTTCCTTTATCACCGCAAAAACCAATTATAGTAAGCAATTGTATTTTGCTATCTTCTGTAGTTTTATTGGTATTTTTATTTTATTAATGGATAGTAAGGTATTTACTGCTTTAGCCAATATAATGTATGCAGGAGGTATTTTATTAATGCTAGCCACATTTGTTCTTGGTAAAAATATTAATGGTTCAAAAAGTTGGATACCCATTGCTGGAGGATTTAATTTACAGCCTGCAGAATTATGTAAAATATTTACCGCTTTGTTTTTGGCAAAATTTATCTCTAAACCAGAAACAGATTTTAGCAAATTAAAATCACATTTAATTGCCGGCGGAATGATAGCATTACCTGCAATATTATCGATCATGCAACATGAATTAGGATTAGCATTAGTATATAGTGCTTTTCTATTTGCCATGTATAGAGAAGGTTTACCCGCAGCAATATTAGTTATTGGACTATCTTTTGCAGTACTAGTCATTGCTACACTTTTATTAGATCCAAGTGTCTTGGCTATCATTCTGACAGTGATTGCAGCAATTATTATCCTTTCGATGGCTAAAAGATTTAAGAGAAATAAGAATGCCATTTTAGTGGTAATAGGTATTTGGGCCATCTGTTTTGGTACTGTAAGATTTGCAGTGCCTTATATTTTTAATAATGTATTTGAGTGTTACCAAAGCACTCGTATTTACAGTATGGTAGGTAAGGAATATGATTGTAGCTTAAACAAAAAAGCTGCTGCAAGTATGGCCACTGGAGGTAAGAAAAGTAGAAAGCCAGATGATTATAATGTAAAGCAAAGTAAGATTGCTATTGGATCTGGAGGCTTTTGGGGAAGAGGCTTTTTAAAAGGGACACAAACCAGAGGGAAATATGTTCCGGCACAACATACCGATTTTATTTTCACCTCTTTGGGTGAAGCATTTGGATTTGTTGGAACTTTCACATTCTTAGCACTATACTTGTTCTTCCTTTTTAGATTAATCAGAATTGCAGAAAGACAAAGGAGTACTTTCTCTAGAGTGTATGCCTATAGTGTAGTAGGAATTTTCTTTTTCCATATTACTGTCAATATCAGCATGTGTATTGGACTATTCCCTGTAGTGGGTATTCCTTTGCCTTTAATAAGCTATGGAGGATCCTCTTTATTGACTTTCACTGCTCTCATCTTTATTTTATTAAGATTAGACGCCGATAGACAAATGGTGCTTCGTTAATGCTTAAATTTGCGTCATGCATATTTATCCCCTTTCAGAAGGAAGTTTTACTATAGATCAAACCAAGGTATTTGTTCCTTTTAATACGAGTATTGAAAATTTACAAGAAAGACCAAAAGGAAGTATCCTAGTAGAAATTCAACCATTTGTAATTGTTACTGAAAAAGATATCATTTTATTGGATACTGGATTAGGTTACATGAATGCTTCAGGCAAATTACAAATTCATGAAAACCTAATGTCATTAGGTATTGATCCATCAAGTATCACTAAAGTATTCATGAGCCATTTACATAAAGACCACTCTGGTGGACTAACATATGTTGATCCATTGAGTCAACAAAGATTTATCAGTTTCCCATATGCAAAGCATTATATACAAAAAAGAGAATTTGAATTTGCCATGGAGGGAGGGAAATCTTCTTATATTCCAGAACATATTGAATTATTTAAAGAATTCAGCGGAGTTGAATGGCTTTTAGAAGATGAAGGACAGATAGATGATTGTATCTTTTATCAATTAAGTGCTGGACATAGTAAATTTCATCAAGTAGCATGGTTTAAAGAGCAGGGAGAAACCATCTTCTTTGGTGGCGACGAAGCTCCTCAATTACAACAGATGCGTTCAAGGTTTGTTGCTAAATATGATATGGATGGTAAAAAAGCGATGCAATGGAGACAGACCTGGTGGGAAGAAGGTAATAATGCAGGTTGGCAATTCGCTTTTTATCATGATATTAGTCATCCTACTTGGAAAACTGGACAAATGCTTTAAAACAAACATTCATTAGGAATCAATACTGGCAAGGGTTTCAGAGGATGCTGACAAATATTTTGTACCTTTAGTCCAAGATGATGTCCAATTCCACCAATAATTATTCTATTCAATTCAGAAGAAATGTATCTGACAAATACATTATCTATAATAGTTTATTTGCAGCACTACCCTATTCTGGTATAGCAAATGTTGGTGCATTATTACCCATCATGTTACAAACCTGCGAAGAAGGTTATGCAAAAAGCAAGTCACCCGTAGAAATTATTGATTATTTTTTCAAGCAACATACTGAAGTATCAACTGAGAAAGAAAAAATAGATCACTTGTTTAAATATGTGCAATACATGGAAAGACAAGTCGTTTTATTTGACGCAATTGAAGATGCGGCATTTGCATCTGTAAACGATATAGAAGGTGCAGGAAGTTTAAAAGCATTGATTAGGGAAGCGAACTTTTCAGGAAAGACACAGGCCTTAAAAAATAAATTAAAAGATTTTAAAGTAAGGATTGTATTAACTGCTCATCCTACTCAATTTTATCCTGCCAATGTTTTAGGAATTATTCATGACATGGGCGATGCCATTGCAAAGAACGATTACCATACGATTAACCAATATATTCAACAACTTGGATTAACCCCTTTCTTTAATAAAAAACAACCAACCCCTACAGACGAAGCACAAACGTTGATGTGGTATTTAGAGAATGTTTTTTATAATGCCGTGGGTAATATCTATGATACCATTGTTAGAAATGTATTTGATAATGATTATGAAGCTGCGAACCCTTTTATTGAATTAGGTTTCTGGCCGGGTGGAGATAGAGATGGCAACCCATTTGTCAATGCCGCCACTACAATAAAAGTAGCTCAATTATTAAGAAGCAGCAGTATTGTTTGTTATTATAGAGATGTAAGAAAATTAAAACGTAAACTTACTTTTGCAGGCGTAGATACAATATTGAGTAGTTTAGAAGCAAGATTATACGAAAACGTATTTAGACCAGAAGATAGCAGCCCTATTTCAAGCGAAGAAATTATTGGAAGCCTGACTACTATTAGACAAAAATTAATTCAGGAAAACCATTCATTGTATTTAAATAAACTAGAGAGCTTATTAAATAAAGTGAAAATATTTGGTACCCATTTCGGTTCTTTGGATATTAGACAAGATAGTAGAATACATCACAAAGTTTTAAAAGACATAGGTGTTTTACCCGATAATTACGATACATTAAGCGAAACAGATAAACTGAATCTATTAGCAACTATCGAAGGGAAAATTAATCCTGCAGATTTTACGGAAACAATTACCAAAGATACTATTGAAAGCATTTACGCTATCCAGACTGTTCAAGCAATGAACGGAGAAGCAGGTTGCCATAGATACATTATTAGTAATTGTCAAACTGCAGTGAATGTAATGGAATTATTTGCTTTAATACGTCTTTGTGGCATCAATGAAAACATTAGTAATATTGATATAGTGCCATTATTTGAAACCATTGACGATTTAGCTGCTTCAGAAAGAATAATGGATACTTTATATCAACATCCAGTATATGCAGCTCATTTAAAAGCAAGAAAAAATCACCAGCCTATTATGTTAGGCTTTAGTGATGGCACCAAAGATGGAGGTTATTTACAAGCTAATTGGGGTATTTATAAAGCAAAAGAAGTACTCACTGCAATTTCAAGAAAAAATAATATAGTAGTAAGTTTCTTTGATGGTAGAGGGGGCCCTCCTTCTAGAGGGGGTGGCAAAACGCATCAGTTTTATGCATCAATGGGCAACCAAATTGAAAATGAAGAAATTCAATTAACTGTTCAAGGTCAAACCATTACTTCTACATTTGGGACCATTCAATCTGCTCAATATAATTTAGAACAGTTATTAAGTGCAGGAGTGAGTCATGAATTATTTTCAGACACTAAATTACAATTATCAGCACAAGACAGATTGATATTGGAAGAGCTAGGTAATATTAGCTATGCTAGTTATCAGAAGTTAAAAGAAGACCCACTTTTTCTTCCTTACTTACAAAAATTTAGTCCACTAAATTATTATAGCAAAAGTAATATTGCAAGTAGACCAGCCAAAAGAGGTGCAGGAAATACTTTAAAATTCGAAGACCTTAGAGCAATTCCATTTGTAGGAAGTTGGAGTCAATTGAAACAAAATGTTCCAGGCTATTATGGTGTAGGAACTGCCTTACAAGTACTAAAAGAAAAAGGTCTTTGGAAAGAAGTTCAATCCCTGTTCAATAATATCGCCTTCTTTAGAACCTTGATTGATAATAGTATGATGAGTATGGTTAAATCCAATTTTGCCATCACCAAATACATTGATAATGACCCACAATATTCTCGAATCTGGAATGATATTAAAAATGAATTCTTATTAACCACTCAACTATACTTAGAATTAAGTGGCGGGAAAAGTTTAATGGAAAATGACACAGTGGGCAAACATTCTATTTTATTAAGAGATAGAATTGTTTTACCATTGTTGACTATACAACAATATGCATTAGGCAAAATGCAAGAAGAAGCATTGGCGACAGAAACAAAAAATGCTTACGAGAAATTGTTGACTAGAACTATGTTTGGCATCATTAATGCCGCTAGAAACTCTGCATAGTTTTAAACAGGCGCTTTAGTATCTTTCCATTTCCACAAATGCAAACAAGCATAGGTTTTATAGGGAGACCATGACTGTGATTTTTTAAGCATTTTTTCACGAAGTTCTTTTTTCGTTTCATACTTAATCTTGTACAATCTAATCATAGCTTGCTGTATGCCTAAATCATCAACAGCAAATACATCTTCATGACCTAAACTAAACATCAACAACATCTCCACTGTCCATCTTCCTACTCCTTTAATCTGAGTAAGCAGTTCAATGACTTCTTCAGGAGGCATCTTGTACAATTGTGCGTCTGTAATTTTATTATCTTTAAAAAATTGTGCTACATTTTGCACATAGTTAACTTTTGCATTACTTAAACCAATACTTTTTAGTACCAAAGGATCCGTTGCTAACACTTTATCACAACTGGGTTCTTTGCCTCCATATAAATCCAAAAACCTTGTAAAAATTATTTTAGCCACCTGGGTGCTCAATTGCTGACTAATAATACTTGCAATCAAACGTATAGCAGTATTTTTTCTTTTTGCTAAAACATGTGTATCCTCTTCTAGAAGCAATGCCAGATACTTATCTTTTTGTAAATGTAGTTTATAAGACATGGCACAATTTAATCTCTTTTATGTAATTTAGAATAGCATTAACAAAAGCATATGAAAAAAATTATCCTATTTGCATGTATTCTTATAGTTATTAACTCTAGCGCGCAATCGAAAGATGAACAAACCATTAGAAAAATGCTAGCAGATCAAATTAGTTTTTGGAACAAGGGAGATATACCAGGTTTTATGCAGGGCTATTGGAAAAATGATAGTTTAGTATTTATTGGAAAGAATGGACCTACTTATGGATTTAATAATACATTACATAATTATCAAAAAAACTATCCCAACAAAGATTATATGGGTGTTTTGAACTTTGATATTCTAAGTGTTCAAGCAATTGAAAAAGACCACTATTTTGTAATTGGTAAATTCATGTTAGATAGAAAAGTGGGAAATGCAAGTGGATATTTTACTTTAATCTTCAAAAGAATCAAAGGAGTTTGGAAAATAATTTCCGACCATAGCAGCTAATAAATCTAGTCTAGACTTTGCTTATTCGTAGCTGCAGCTTTTAAGATTCTATCAAATTGTGCTGGAGTCAAATCATTATAGAAATAATATACAGGATCTACTTTTGTGCCACGTTTTATTACTTCGTAGTGACAATGTGGGCCAGTACTTTTACCAGTACTTCCAATATATCCAAT
>CAZXWT010000018.1:0-6024 GCA_964644475.1 uncultured Sediminibacterium sp.
GAGAGAAGAAAAGGAAATGGTAAAAAGATTACCATTGAAGGTGCAACAGGAAATACTTTGAAAAAAGTGAATTGTGATTTTCCATTGGGCACTTTTACAGTAGTGACTGGTGTAAGTGGTTCAGGTAAGTCTACTTTAATCAATGAAACCCTTTATCCAATTTTATCTCAACACTGTTATGATAGCAAGACTAAACCCATGCCTTATAAAAAAGTAATTGGCTTAGAACATATCGATAAAGTGATTGAAATTGATCAATCTCCCATTGGCAGAACACCAAGATCTAATCCAGCTACTTATTGTGGTTTCTTTACTGATATCAGAACTTTATTTGCGGCAGTTCCGGAAGCTAAAATCAGAGGGTATCAAGCAGGAAGATTTTCTTTCAATGTTAAAGGGGGTAGATGTGAGGTTTGTGAAGGGGGTGGTATGCGTGTGATAGAAATGAATTTTTTACCAGATGTATATGTGCATTGTGAAAAGTGTGGAGGTAAAAGGTATAATAGAGAAACTTTGGAAATCAGGTACAAAGGAAAATCTATCAGTGATGTTTTAAATATGACTGTGGATGAAGCTTGTGAATTTTTCCAAGCAGTGCCTTTTATTTTTAGAAAAGTAAAAGTGCTACAAGATGTTGGATTGGGATACATCACATTAGGCCAATCTGCTGTGACTTTGAGTGGAGGAGAAGCGCAACGTGTAAAACTAGCGACTGAGTTAGGTAAAAAAGATACTGGAAAAACTTTTTATATTTTAGATGAACCCACCACTGGTTTACATTTTCAAGATATTCAATTATTAGTGGGTGTATTGAATAGATTAGTAGAGAGAGGTAATACCGTTTTGGTGATTGAGCATAATATGGATGTAATTAAGGTAGCAGATCATATTATTGATTTAGGTCCCGAAGGTGGATCTGGTGGAGGAGTAATTCAATTTACAGGTACGCCAGAAGAGATGATTAAAAAATCAACCACGCATACTGCCAAATATTTGAAAATAGAAATGGAGTCTTAGAAACTATAGTTTCTTTTATTAAGCTCTTATCATGGGGATATGCTCAATCTCGTCTTCGTAATACATATCGCCAGATTTTACAAAACCTTGTTCTTCGTAAAATTTCTTCAGGTATAATTGTGCCCCAATTTTAATAGAATGCTTGCCAAATAATCTTTCGCATTCTGAAATAGAGTATTGCATTAATTGCTTTCCGATACCTAAACCTCTGTGACGTGGAGACCCAACTACACGGCCAATACTTTGGTAGCCTTTGTAACTCTGATCGACATCAAATAATCTTGTACTAGCAACCAATTCATTATCCAACCATCCCATGGTATGGTAAGCGATTTGGTCATTATTGTCCATGTCTAAAAAAACACAGTTTTGCTCCACAACAAAGACCTCACTTCTGAGTCTTAAAATGGCATATAACTCATCCACCGTTAATGCGGAGAAATGCTTGGTGACCCATTTTACGGAACTTTGATTGCTCATAAGAACAAAAATAAGGCTTAAAATAAACTCTTTGACAATATTGATGGCAATCCGGGTTTTATTTTGCAATTTTGGGCAAATTTTCCATACATGGCTAAGAAAGTAGCAATCATTGGTGCGGGTCCTGCAGGTTTAACAGCAGCTTATTTATTAGGTAAGGCTGCACAAGAGGTGACCGTATTTGAAAAAGATCCTCAATACGTTGGAGGTATCTCAAGAACTGAATCATATAAAGGGTATCATTTTGATATTGGTGGACACCGTTTCTTTTCAAAGTCTAAAGAAGTGGAAGATTTTTGGACGGAGATTTTGAATGATGAATTATTAGAGCGTCCAAGAAGCTCTCGTATTTTTTACAATAAGAAATTCTTCTCTTATCCATTAGCTGCTTTTGAAGCCTTAATGAAATTGGGCATATTTGAAAGCTTCTTATGTGTAATGAGTTATTTAAAAGCTAAATTATTTCCCATCAAAGACCCTCAGAATTTTGAAGACTGGGTAACCAATCAATTTGGAAAGCGTTTGTTCAATATTTTCTTCAAGACTTATACGGAGAAAGTATGGGGTATACCTTGTAAAGAAATTTCTGCTGACTGGGCTGCTCAAAGAATTAAAGGATTGTCTTTAAGTAGTGCTGTTTGGAATGCATTGTTCAAACCTAGTGGTAAGAAAAGCAAAGGAGATGTGATTAAGACTTTGATTGATTCTTTCCGTTATCCAAAACGTGGCCCAGGTATGATGTGGGAAGAGTGTGTGGTGAAGAGTAGGGCATTGGGTGTGAAAATTGAAATGAACAAAGGTGTAAACAAAATTGAAAAGACAGGTGATACTTGGAAAGTATACACAACCACTGGCGAAATTGTAGAAGGTTTTGATTATGTATTGTCTTCTGCACCAATGAGAGAATTGATTCCAGCAGTTGCTCCTGCATTTGCGCCTAATGTATTGCATGCAGCGAGTGAATTAAAATACAGAGACTTCTTAACGGTGGTGTTAATTTGTAAAGACCAAGATGCTTTCAATGATAACTGGATTTATATTCACGAGCCAAATGTGAAAGTAGGAAGAATACAAAACTTTAAGTCTTGGAGCCCTTATATGGTGCCAGATCCAAATATGGCTTGTTATGGTTTGGAGTATTTCTGTTTTGAAGGAGATGGTTTATGGACAAGTAGCAATGAAGATTTAATTAAATTAGGTACCAAAGAGATCAATCAAATTGGTTTAACTAAACCAGAAGCAGTAGTTGATGGTTATGTAGTAAGACAACCTAAAGCATACCCTGTATATGATCATGAATACAAAGATCATTTAGCAGTAATTAGAGAAGCTATCAAAGAATACAAAGGTTTATACTTAGTAGGTCGTAATGGCATGCATAAATACAATAACCAAGACCATAGTATGATGACAGCCATGTTGGCTGCTAAAAATATTATTGCAGGTAAAGAATTGTATGATCTTTGGGAAGTAAATGAAGATGCTGAATACCATGAGGGTGGTGACCGCGGAGCCGCTAGTGGTATTGTTGGTAGAGCCGTTCCTGAAAAGTTGAGTTAGTATCCATACTTTCCTCGCCAACGTTCATGTAGGAATTTTTTTAATTCTTCCTCTCTTGCATTCTTTTGAGGTTGGTATAAAGCAGTTCCTTTTATTTCATCAGGTAGATATTCTTGTTCCAAGAAATTGTTTTCGCCTAAGTGGGAGTATTGATAATCTTTGCCATAGTCCATGTCCTTCATCAATTTAGTAGGCGCATTTCTTAAATGTAAAGGCACTGGAAGATTACCCGTTTTTTGAACTAAGCTAAGTCCTTTATTAATCGCCTCGTAAGCTGCATTACTTTTGGCAGAACTTGCTAAATAAATAGCGCATTGAGATAAGATAATCCTGCTTTCGGGGTAGCCAATTTTATTTACTGCATCAAAGCAGTTATTGGCTAATAATAAAGCGTTTGGGTTGGCATTGCCAATATCTTCACTGGCAAAAATGAGCATTCTTCTTGCAATAAATTTTACATCTTCTCCACCAGCAATCATTCTAGACAACCAATAGACTGCTCCATTTGGATCAGAACCTCTCATGCTTTTAATAAAGGCAGAAATAATATCATAATGTTGTTCGCCATTCTTATCATACAAAGCAATATTGGTTTGTGCTACTTCCATTACCCAGTCGTTGGTTAGCACTAATGCCTCATTGTTTTTATTTGTTCCAATAAGTGCTTCAATCGATAATTCTAATAAGTTTAATAGCTTTCTACCATCCCCACCACTTAATTGAAACAAAGCTTCTGTTTCTTTTATTTCAATTTTGTGTTGGCTAAATAGGGGATCTTTTTCAATAGCTTGTGCAACAAGCTTTCCTAAATCTTTTTTGTCCAATGCTTTTAATACAAATACCTGACATCTACTCAATAAGGCACTATTGACTTCAAAGCTGGGGTTTTCTGTAGTAGCACCAATTAAAGTGATGATACCTTTTTCCACTGCTCCTAATAAAGCATCTTGTTGTCCTTTATTAAATCGGTGAATCTCGTCAATAAATAAAATGGCACTTGGTTGTGTTTTAGCTTCTTCAATAACCTCTCTCAATTCTTTTACACCACTACTGATGGCACTCAACTGATAATAAGCACTATTAGATGCTTTAGCAATTATATTAGCCAAAGTAGTTTTACCCACGCCTGGAGGTCCCCATAAAATCATTGAAGGTACCTTGCCTTGTGTAATGGCTTTTTGTAAAACACTATTTTCTCCGGAAAGATGTTCTTGTCCCACTAGATCCGCTAACACTTGCGGACGTAATCTTTCTGCTAATGGGATATGCTGACTCATTATTCAAATAAATAATTGTATTCCTTCACCAACCTTAAGGTAGTTCTGATATGTATTAATCCAATTAATCCGGTGATTAATAAAAATAAAGAGGCTGCTTTAATTACCTTAAGCATTACAGCAATATTTAATCCTTCTGGTAAGCCAGCTTGTTGTTGCATAAACTCTTCAGTAATTTTCATTAATACCATATCACTTGACAATAAAACACTGGTGCCATTTAAAAAGAACAAACTGCATAAAAACAGACTAACATAAGCATTTACTTTAATCCAATCTTTCAATTTTGCTGATTGATGTTGTTCTCTTTCAATACCTCTTTTCAAGAAACTAAAACTTACAAAAGTATAAATCACTAAACAGGCAATAGCAAATACAAAAATCAATACACTTGGATTGGCCAAAGCAGTGATTAAAAATGCTATGTCAATAAATGCAAATAATAATGCAATAGGAATTAAAATAAAACTAAGTACATTATATAATTTAAGGGAGCCTTGCATTATTTTAAGTTTAGTTTAATTTGTAGTTCTTCAAATTGTTTTTGATCAATAGCACTAGGTGCATCTAGCATTACATCACGTCCGCTATTATTCTTAGGGAATGCAATAAAGTCTCTAATACTCTCACTTCCGCCTAATAATGCACATAGACGGTCAAAGCCAAAGGCAATACCACCATGAGGAGGTGCTCCGTATTCAAATGCGCCTAATAAGAATCCAAACTTATGCTGCGCTTCTTCTGGACTCATGCCTAATGCAGCAAACATCTTCTCTTGTAAATTTCTTTGGAAGATTCTGATAGAACCGCCACCAATTTCGTTACCATTCAAAACCATATCATAAGCGTTGGCTTTGATATTAGCATAAGGATGTTCTAAATATTTAGCAGCATCTTTAATCTCAGGGGCATTATTGATCATGATATCAATATGATCTGGCTTTGGAGAAGTGAATGGATGGTGTCTTGCTACCCAACGATTGCCTTCTTCATCATATTCAAATAATGGGAAGTCTAATACCCATAATAATTTAAACTCATCTTCTTTTCTAAAGCCTAATTGCTTCCCTAATTCTAAACGCAATTCACTAATGGCTTTTCTAGTTCTTTCTTCTGCACCAGCAAGTATTAATACTAAGTCGCCTGCTTTTGCATTGGCTGCAGTAGCAATGGCTTTTAATTTATCTTCAGAGTAAAATTTATCTACGCTACTTTTAAATGTACCATCTGCATTACACTTAATAAATACCAAACCTTTCATGCCAATTTGAGGACGCTTTACCCATTCTGTAAGCTCGTCAGTTTGTTTGCGTGAGTATTCACTACATCCTGGGGCTGCAATAGCAATCACTGTTTCTGCTTCATCGAATACTTTAAAATCTACACCATTAATTAATGCAGCTTGGTCTTGTTTATCAGAAAATACATGTGATGGCTTTTTCAAATTGCATAATTCCATGCCAAAGCGAATATCTGGTTTGTCATTACCATAATTCCACATAGCATCTTCCCATGTCATTCTTTGAACATCTTCAGTGTAATCTATATTCTTCACTTCTTTGAATATGCTCTTCACTAAACCTTCAAACATATTTAAGATATCTTCTTGTTCAACAAAGCTCATTTCACAGTCAATCTGTGTGAACTCTGGTTGTCTATCTGCTCTTAAATCTTCATCTCTAAAACATTT
>CAZXWT010000018.1:6124-12298 GCA_964644475.1 uncultured Sediminibacterium sp.
ACAGCGTTTCTTCTTAAATCCAAGAAACGGTATTTCATACGAATATCATCACCACCATCTGTATCATCTTGGATAGTGAATGGAGGAACAATTGATGCATTCAATATTTTAAAGGAGCTAACTTTTATTTCAATTTCACCAGTGGGTATATTGGCATTTTTATTAGAACGCTCAATCACAGTTCCTTTTACCTGCAAAACAAATTCACGACCAAGTGGCTGTGCATCTAATTGAGATTGTAACTCTTCGCCCAATAATAACTGTGTAATACCATAACGGTCTCTAAGGTCCACAAAAGTAATGGCGCCAAATTTACGAATGGTTTGAACCCAGCCTGCTAGGGTTACTTCTTGGCCCACAAATTGGATATTTAAGGCGCCGCAATGGTGTGTACGATACATATAGAACTATTGAAATATGATAGGTCTGCAAATATAACCCAATTCCGAGAAAAACCCCATCTTTGCGCTATGAGTGCTAGTACTATTTCTCCCAATTTTAGACGTATTGTTCTATCTGGATATTTCTTTCTAACAGGCATTTGTTTTGCAAGCTGGGCAAGCCGTATTCCGGATATTAAAATGCAACTAGGACTAAGTGATGGAGCATTTGGAGGACTATTATTTTTCTTGCCAATTGGCTCATTTTTAGGAATCCCGGTTTCGGGTACTTTAACTGCTAGATATGGAAGTAAAAAAATTGTCTCCATTGCAGCGATCATTTATCCATTATGTTTGGTGGCTTTAGGTTTTGCAAACACGACCACAATTTTAGCCATTACTTTATTTTTCTTTGGTATGGCAGGGAATATGTTCAATGTCTCTGTTAACACACAAGCAGCAGCGCTGTCTAAATTATTTGATAAAAGTATTACTTCAAGGTTTCATGGTTTTTGGAGTTTAGCTGGTTTTTCAGGTGGTGTATTAGGAGGATTTTTTGTTGCACATGCAATATCTCCTTTGCAACAATTTATAGCAGTAGCCATTGTTGGTTGGATATTTTTATTTTTCACACATAGTTATTTAATGCCTGGAGAGCCCAATAAAAATCATGTGGCTAAATTGTGGACCAAGCCAAGTCCATTGATGTGGCAATTTGGTTTAATTGCATTCAGTAATATGATCTGTGAGGGAATGATGTTTGATTGGAGTGGTGTGTATTTCCAAGATGTGGTAAAAGCAAGTGCAGAGTGGAGAACTACAGGATATATTTGTTTTATGGGTAGTATGACTACTGGTAGAATGTTCTCAGACAATTTGATTAATTATTGGGGTGCAAGAAAACAATTAGTGTTAAGTGGATTGGTGGTTACTTTTGGTTTAATTATTGCAACTATTTATCCTAGTTTATTTGTAAGCTCTATAGGATTTATGTTAGTAGGATTTGGAGTATCTAGTGTTATACCAACCATTTATGGAACAGTTGGTAAGACAACAGAACCCAGCCAAGTGAGTATTGCATTAGCATCTGTATCTTCTGTAGGATTTTTTGGCTTCTTAATTGGCCCACCCATTATTGGATTTTTATCTCAAGCCATAGGTTTAAGATGGGCCTTTTTAACAGTGGGCACATTAGGTATCATCACTGCCCTTAGAGCCAATCAATTAAAGAAATACTTATAAAGTAAGTGGTTCTTTTTGATGTCTAGGTTTATACCATAAATAATAATATCCAAGAATTAATACGCCAGTTACAAAAGGTATCATTGCCAAATGTTTGACAGTGGTGCCCAAAACAATTTGGTTGTCTACTTCAAAAAACTCACTACACATCCAAAAAGAATTGGCACTAATCCAAACAGTGATAGCAAGGTTATGGCATAGTTCAGAAACTATTTGTCTGGTTCTCCAAGCAATAATGATAGAAATTGCTAAAGTAGGTATGATCATTATGATACCTAATGGCTTCCAAAACATACACCACGCAATATCTTTAAATAACCAAAATACAATATGCAGATTTTCCATCTTTCGATAAGCGATGGGAATATTATAAAATTCGTTTTTGTTACTTGACATAGTTAAGTTTTTAAAATGCTTTCAAATCTTTTTATATCGGCTTCGGTATCTATTGCTTTTCCGTTTTCAATATACTCAATTAATTGTTTCGAAAAATAAGGTGCCAAAGAACAACCCTTTGTGCCCATGCCATTACATATCGCTATACTTGGGAAGCTAGGATGTACGCCCACAAATGGCCTTCTCTCAGTATTGGCTGGCCTAATTCCTGTAATATGATCTACAATGGTGTAGGGGACTTTTAAAAAATTATCCAAGGCCTGTATCATTTTTTCTTTAAATGTTTCAGTAGGGGAGTTGTCTTTGAATGTCCATTCGTAATTAGATCCTACCCAAAATAAATCTTCTTTCCAAGGTACAATAGAAATACTTTGCTTATAAATATTTTCTTTGGGTAATCCTTTAATCTCAACAATCAATGCTTCTCCTTTATTAGGGGCAAAAGGCAATTTGTTGAAATACTTGTTTTGCATGCTATTATTGCCATCACAAAAAATGATATGATTGGCAGTATATTCTTTCCATGTTACATGGTCTTGATGCACTATTAAATCTTCTATGTTAAAATAGGTTTCGATATAATTGCCTAAATCTTTTAATTGCTTTCTCCAAGAGCTAAGCATGGTATTTAAATCTATCCAAAAAGATGAGTCAATTTGACCAGTTCCAAAAGGTGTTTTGAAAAATGCTTCCCAGTCGGTTTTGTTATTAGGAGACAAATACACATTATCATGATTCAACCTATATTCAAAGCTTTCTTTCATTTGTAAACTTGGATGCAATAATACTACTGGAGCTTTTTTGAGTATTGTCTTATTTAATTGAATTCCTAACTCAGTATATGCTTCTAATGCATTAGGTAATAAAACATCAATCATCCATGTTTGTACAATTCTTCTACCTGTTACTGGATTAATTACCCCACTAGCAACTGAAGTTGCTGATGGAGTTTGTGGATCATTTATAATTATAAAATTTTTACCAAATGCTTTTGCGTAATAACTTATCCAAGTACCCACTAATCCCTGTCCAACAATTATATAATCTACCTTATTTGACATCGATTAGCCTAATTATTTTTTAGTAGTTGTATTAACAATATACCTTACACTATCAGTGAAATCTTGCACTTTGGCAACTAACTCAATATCAAAACTGCCTTTGAATTCATGCGGCACAGTGAAGGGGAATTCCACTTCAAAATGCTCTTTGTCTATTGTTGTAAAATATTGAAAGGGAAAAATATTAATAAACCAGCCATCCACTGATTTGCCTGTTGCATGATTCAACAAGGACAAACTAAGAGTGCCCGTTTTTTCTTCTTTTAATTGATGCGCTACTTTTACTTGTAGTTTAATTGACTGTCCAGCAGTTGCTTTTAAAGGAGCTTTACAAATAATGCGCAATGCTTTTTGCTGTCCCCAAATTGGAGCACTGAAGAGCATTAACACTACAAATAAAAAGACTTTGTTCATTGCTCAAATGTACAATAAAAAATCCCTTATCTTTTTGGATAAGGGATTTCTCTATGCTAAGTCAATACTTATTTTTTTAATGCAGCAGCCATTGTTTTACCAATGTCAGCAGGGCTAGCACAAACATGAATACCACATGCAGCCATGATTTTCATTTTAGCTGCAGCTGTATCATCTGCTCCACCAACAATTGCACCAGCGTGTCCCATACGACGTCCTGGAGGCGCTGTTTGACCAGCAATAAATCCAACTACTGGTTTTTTCATATTGTCTTTAATCCAATTAGCAGCATCAGCTTCCATACTACCACCAATCTCACCAATCATGATGATACCTTCTGTAGCTGGATCGTTCATTAATAATTCAACTGCTTCTTTAGTAGTTGTTCCAATGATTGGATCACCACCAATACCAATGGCAGTAGTAATACCTAATCCTGCTTTCACTACTTGGTCTGCAGCTTCATAAGTTAATGTACCACTCTTAGAAACAATACCAATGGTACCTTTCTTGAAAATAAAGCCTGGCATAATACCAACCTTTGCTTCTTCTGCAGTGATTACACCTGGACAGTTAGGTCCTATTAATCTAGTTGTCTTTCCTAATAAGAAATTTTTCACTTTCACCATATCCTGCACTGGGATACCTTCTGTAATACAAACTACCAAAGCAATTCCAGCATCAGCAGCTTCCATAATTGCATCAGCTGCAAAAGCAGGAGGTACAAAAATGATACTAACATCAGCACCAGTTGTTTTAACTGCATCCGCTACAGTATTAAATACTGGACGATCCAAATGTGTTGTCCCGCCTTTACCTGGAGTCACTCCACCCACCAACTGCGTTCCATATTCGATCATTTGAGATGCATGGAAACTACCTTCTGTACCGGTAAAACCCTGTACAATGATCTTCGAATTTTTGTTAACTAATACTGACATGAGGACTGAATTTGTTATTTGTGGCGCAAAAATACGCTAAACAGGCATTTTTTACCCTTATTTACCAACAAAAATTCTAGGTTTTTTTATAAATGGCCGGCAAGTGCTACTTTTGTGCCTCGCAAAGACAAATTAAAAAACAACATTATGGCAACAACATCAGACATCAGTCGTGGAATGATCTTAAAATTAGATGGTAGTTTATACTCTGTAGTAGAATTTGGAGAGAATAAAACAGCTCGTGCAGCTGCAAAAGTTTGGGCTAAATTGAAAGGGGTAGACAATAACCGTTCTATTGAAAAAACTTGGAATAGTGGTGAAACTGTATTCCCTGTGCGTGTGGAGAAGAAGGCTTTCCAATTCTTATACAAAGACGATAGTGGATATAACTTAATGAATAATGAGACTTTTGAGCAAATCGCAATGGCTGAAGAAATGATTGATGCTCCTCAGTTCTTAAAAGAAGGTGCGGAAGTATTTGTATTTATGAATACAGAAACAGAGCAACCAATTGGTGCTGAATTACCAGAAAAAATTGATGTATTGATTACTTATTGTGAGCCAGGAGTAAAAGGAGATACTGCAACACGTGCTTTAAAAGCAGCAACTATCGAGTCTGGTGCTACAGTTATGGTGCCTTTGTTTGTAAACGAAGGAGAAAAGATTAAGATCAATACTAAATCAGGCGAATACGTAGAACGCGTGAAGTAGGTGGTTAATTGAAGCCTTTGCATAGCAAAATAAGGCTTCAATTATAACAACACTCTAATGAAAATAAAGAAGGGGACCCATAAAGGATCCCCTTCTTTATTTATGTATATAATTTATCAATTCAGACAATCCTTTTTGTTTTCTATCAACTCGAAATATTACAAAAAATGACCATTTTTGGATAAAAAAAGGGCATTTTATTGTGATTTTTAATAAAAATACCCCAATTTTACCCAAAATTGCTAAAAATGGACTTAAAACAAATTCATGATTTAATCAAGGTGGTTAACAAGAGTAATATCGGTGAAATTAGCATCGAAGACAAGGACGGAAAAGTTACCATCAAACAAAAAGAAGAAAGAGTTACAGTTAGTTCTGCACCAGTTTATGCCGCTGCGCCAGCCGCACCAGCACCAGCTCCAGTAGCTTCTGCGCCTGCTGCCCCAGCATCAGCTCCAGCTGCTGCAACAGATAATCTAATTACTATTAAGAGTCCAATGATTGGAACTTTCTATAGAAGAGCAGCTCCTGATAAGCCATTATTGGCAGAAGAAGGAACTGAAGTAAGCCAAGGTAAAGTGGTTTGTATTATTGAAGCAATGAAATTATTCAATGAAATCGAATCAGAAGTAAAAGGTACTATTGTTAAAGTATTGGTGGAAGATGCAAGCCCAGTAGAGTTTGATCAACCATTGTTCTTAGTACAACCTGCTTAGGCATTTACATTCATTCATTTTAATTCCAGAAAATGTTTAAAAAGATATTGATAGCCAATCGTGGCGAAATTGCTTTGCGTATTATTAGAACCTGTCGTGAGATGGGTATTAAAACCGTAGCAGTTTATTCAACAGCAGATAAAGATAGTTTGCACGTAAAGTTTGCAGACGAAGCTGTTTGTATTGGTGGTCCAAAAGGTGCTGAATCTTATTTGAATATACCCCACATTATGGCTGCTTGTGAAATCACTAATGCAGATGCAGTACATCCTGGTTATGGTTTCTTAGCAGAGAATGCAAAATTTGCTCAAAT
>CAZXWT010000019.1:0-12198 GCA_964644475.1 uncultured Sediminibacterium sp.
CGTCAGGGTAATCAAAGATTAGCTGCTTATCCAGATTTTGGCAAAAGATTGTTTTATGTAAGCACGGAAAATGGCAATGATATTATCAACGATAATAGAGCCAATATCAATGTGCAAAAAACAACTGAGTATACGCAGCAAGATTTTATGCAGAAAATATTATTCAAACCTTCTGCCAATGTAGAGCATCTATTAAATATTCAATTGTCAAATTCTTCAAATATCAATAGATACGATCGCTTAACTGAAACTAGTAAAGGTTTGCCAGTTTATGCTGAATGGTATTATGGACCACAAGTTAGAAACATGGTATCCTATAAGTTTAACAAGACTGCATTGAGAGGATATTTTCAAGAGTTAACAGTGAATGCCAACTATCAGCATTTGGAAGAAAGCAGGATTAGCAGAAAGTACAATTCTAAAAACAAGGATTATAGAATAGAGAATGTAGATATTATTGGGGCTACTGCAGATTTATTACATAAGGATAAAAATGGAGATGTGCATTTGGGTGTAGAGTCTTATTATAATATCGTTAACTCTACTGCACATAGAACCAATATTTCAACATTGGCAAATAGTGCTATTACTACTAGATATAGTGATGGACCAACCAATATGGCTTATCAGGCAATCTATTTACAACAAACAAAATTATTGGATCAACATTGGGTGATCAATGATGGTATTAGATTGAATCTAGTTCAATTAAATGCTCAGTTTAAAGACACTTCTTTAATGCATTTCCCTTTTACGCAAGCAAAACAATCCAATGCAGCTTTGACTGCTAATTTGGGAATTGCTTATAATGGAGACAATGGCTTCAGAACTTCATTGGGTGTAAGCAGTGGATTTAGAGCGCCAAATATTGATGACCTAACAAAAGTATTTGACACGAAGACTGGTTATGTAGTAGTACCTAATAAAGATTTAAAACCAGAGTATACTTATAATACAGAATGGACTATTTCAAAAAACACTTCTAATTATACTATTGGAGCTTCTGTATTTTATACTTTATTTAAAAATGCTCTAGTGGCTGATAAGTTTACATGGAATGGAAAGTCAACCATCATGTATCAAGGTGTTTTAAGTGATGTATATGCTACACAAAATAAAGCCAAAGCAAATTTGTACGGATTTAATTTGAATGGTAGAGTACGTGTGATGAATAATACAGAATTAAATGCCACCTATACTTACACCAAGGGCACTTATAATGATGGTTCTAAGGAAATGCCTTTAGATCATATCCCTCCAGCTTATGGAAGATTTGGTATTAAACATAATAGCATCAAATGGAATGCAGAATTATATAGCGTATTTAATAGTTGGAAGAGAATTGCAGATTATAATTTAAATGGAGAAGACAACGAGATATATGCTACAAAAGATGGTATGCCGAGTTGGATGACATTTAATTTTATGTCACAATTTACTCCAACAAAAGACTTGACCATTGGAGTCGGAGTAGAGAATATCACCGATCTAAATTATAGATATTTCGCTAGCGGCATTTCTGCTGTTGGTAGAAATTATATTTTAACCTGTAAAGTAAACTTCTAACGCCTCAAGGCAGCCACATTGCTGGAGAATATCTTCACTGCAATGGCTAGAAGAATTACCCCAAAAAATTTACGCACTGCTAGTAGACCTCCGGGTCCTAGCAGGCGTTCTATAAAGTTCAAAGATTTTAATACTATATAAATGATGATCAGGTTGACCAAGATACCTGCCAAAATATAAATCTCTTCAAAGTTGGCCTTTAAAGACATAATAGTAGTTAATGTTCCACTTCCGGCAATGATTGGGAAGGCAATAGGAACCACAGATCCTGTATGGCCATTCTTATCTCCTTTGAAAATTTCATGACCCAATACCATTTCTAAACCAAGTAAGAAGATTACAATAGATCCACCTACCGCGAAAGATTTTACATCTAATCCAAGCATCTTCAAAAAAGGCTTTCCTAAAAACATAAATGCAATCATCAATCCTCCAGAAATCAGGGTTACTTGCATAGATTTAATTTTGCCTACTTTTTCTTTCATTGATATTAATAAAGGAATAGATCCCACAATATCAATCACGGCAAATAAAGTAAATATGACAGTAAGTAATTGATCAAATTGAAATTGCATAAAAAAGCTTTGTATGAAGATACAAAGCTTTTTTTATTTACAAACCTATCTAAAATGGGCTCTAACGCCAAACAAGTCCAATTTGAAGGGTACGACCTATGGTATTATAGCCATTGATCTCTTGGAAATGGTCGTTCAATATATTTTGTGCATCTGCATAAAATTGTAAATGCTTTGAATACTGGTAGCTTATATGAGCATTCAATAAAGTATAATAATCTAATACTACATCAGATTTTAAATAGCCACCCACATCGTAACGCTTACTAATATACCTTCCGCTTAATTGAGCATTCCATTTTTCATTGAATTTAATTTGATATTGAATTTGTGCAACATGCTTAGGTCTTTTCAATAAATAATTATACGTAATGGTATCTGAATAAGTCAATCTATTCTGATTGGTTTCTTTTCCGTTCAATAAAGTGTAGTTAATACTAAATTGATGTTGGCTATTGATACGATGAGTTAATTCTAATTCAAGTCCTTGTACATTTTGTTTGATAAAATTGAAAAAATTATAGTCAATATAATTATAATCAATACCATTATTAATTTGTCTATTAAATACAACCGCTCTTGCATACAATGGTTGTGTGTGGTATTCCAATCCTAATTCAGTATTAATAGAAGTCTCTGCTTTTAATTGGTCGTTATAACTTATCTGATATAAAGAAGGCGCTTTGAATCCGCTTGAAACACTTGCAATCGCTCTCCATTTGTTGCTAATTGCATAAGAAGGGCTAAAAGTGAATGTTTGGTTAGATCCATATCTTGAATGTTTATTAAAACGCGTACCTATTTCCAATAAAAACTTTTTAGAAGCATTATTGATCAACAAAGAACTATACAAGGCGTTCTGAAATTGAAAAGTATCTTTGAATTTTTCATTATAAGGACCCCAGCCACTGATACTTTCATAAGTTTGGTTATAAGATCCATATCTAAAATCTGATCCAATAATCCATTGAATATTCTTAGATAATTGATTGGAGTAAAATAGATCAGCAAAATGTGTAGACCCTTTGTATTGATTGTTTTCATAGATCAAATAAGTTCGGTCTGTGCTATCATTTAAATAACTTCTATCCTGTGTGGTATATTGATATTGAAATTGAAAAACTTCAGATGCTTTTTTATATTTCAAAATCAATCCAGTCATACTAGTGGCATTGTTAAAGCGTGCATCTTTATCATCTTTAAATGCGCCATAATCTATATCGGCATTGTAGGCTGTTTTTTTAGTGGTTAATTGAGCATTCCAATATGGATTGAAATCGTATTGTAATTTTCCAAACCAACTATTATTTTTAAAACCGTCTTTGTCAAATTTATTGGTGTGCTTAGCATCATAAGCAGAAGAGAAACCATCTGATTGTTGATTGTCCCAACCCAATACATAATTCATTTTTTTGGTTGAACCATTTATTTGGATATTGCTTTTCTTGTTATTGTAAGTTCCATAACTAATACCACCTGTTAACCAAGAGCTATTTTTCTTTTTAGTGATAATATTAATCACACCTCCAATGGCATCCGAACCATACATAGTGGATTGAGAACCTTTCAAGATTTCAATTCTTTCAATTTGTTCTAGAGGAATTAAATTCAAATCAAATTCATTACTTATCATGGATGGGTCACCCACTGGGGCTCCATCAAGTAGTATTAATGTACGTCCACTTGATGCACCTCGCATATAAATGCTAGGCACTGTCCCTGCATTACTCAAGGCCCCTGGTAATTGAAGGCCAGCTTGTTCGTTTAATACTTGTGCAATGGTTCTGCCAACTTGCGCAGCCAATTGATCAGCAGAGATAATAGTGACTACCTTACCTGTGCTGTTTTGTTTTTGTTCAATTTTGTTGGCTGTAACAATGACTTCGTTTAAAGTACCATTGTTTTGAATACTGTCTTTGCTTTGTGAAAAAGCAATGGTTTGTGTGGCGATAGTGGCCACTAAGAGCGTGATTAATTTTTTGCTCATTGTTTTGTTTTTTTGTGTGAACAATGAGCTTCCTGATAGAAGAGAATTCTTTTACAAATCCTTGCTTTTTACCCGAAAGCTGTTGGTTATTTTTTAATCAGGCAGGTCTTCTGGCTCGTTCTTAACATTGCATCCTTCCCAAATTACTTCAGTGGATATTGCAATGATTGCATAAGCATAGAACTTACAGCTACGGGAATAGCTTCCGGTTTTAACGGAATTCCCTTTTAATCATTTTCATGAACCTAATCAAGAGCAAACATAAACCATTCTATTTGGCCTTGTAGGTATATTTATTAACTCCTTGTTGAAAACTACAATAGTTTTAATATATTTATACTTAACATAACCAGGATGAAAGAAAAACAAGGCATTAATTTTTTTAGCTTAACCATGATTGTGGTAAGCTTGGTGATTGGAATGGGTATTTTTAAAACACCAGCTACAATTGCAGCAAAGTCTGGTACTCCCTTAATATTTTTTAGTGCATGGACCATTGGAGGTATTATAGCTTTGTTTGGCGCATTGACTTATGCAGAAATTGGACAACGATTACCGGTGATGGGAGGTTATTATAAAGTATTTGCACATTGTTATCATCCTGCTGTTGGTTTTACTATTAATGTATTGATTTTAATTAGTAATGCAGCTTCATTGGCAGTGGTAGCCTTGATTGGTGCAGACTATGTGAGTGATTTATTATTTGGAAGACCTTCAAGTACATTATTTAATATTGGCATAGCTACTTCTTCTGTTGGTCTATTTTATTTTGTGAATTTATTAGGATTAAAAACAAGTAGTAGAACGCAGAACGTGTTGATGGTGGTGAAAATAAGTTTGATTGTTTTATTAATTTCTTCTTTGTTCAAAGGGGTAAGTGTACCTCCACATGGATATAATGAAGGAAAATTGTATACATATGACGGTACCAATGGTTCTTTATTATTACTAGTAAGTTTAGTGTCGGTTTTTTTTACATATGGAGGTTATCAGCAAACCATCAACTTTGGATCAGAAATTTCCAATCCAAGGACCATGCAAAGAGGCATTGTTTTTGGTATTTTTATAGTGTTGTTTTTGTACTTAGCAATTAACTATACTTATGTAAGAGTGATTGGATTTGACAATATGAAAAACGCCAATGCGATTGGTTCTTTATTGTTTGAAGCATGGTTCGGAAAATTTGGCGCAAAGGTTTTTGACTTTGCTATGGTACTAAGTGTGTTAGCATATGTGAATGTTATATTAATGAGTAATCCAAGAGTGATGTTCGCGATGAGTGAGGATGGGGTTCTGCCTAAACTATTTCAAACTACACATCCTAAAACCGGTGCCTTAGTTCCGGGATTAACCATTTTTGCCATCACTACTGCTTTAATTACTTTTTTTGGAAAAGGAGTAGATGATGTACTTAGTTTTAGCATCTTTTTAGATTGTATGGGAATGAGTACTTCTGCTGCAACACTTTTATTATTAAGAAAGAAGAAACAGGGAGATGCATCTGTTACTGGTATGCTTAAAAAATGGACGCCTATTTTATGCGTCATTTTTGTCTTATCCTATTTTATGGTAGCTATAGCTGTTGTAATTGACAAACCCTACTCAGCATTGACTGCTGTTGTGCTTTTGGCACTAGTTTTAGGTATATACCGAGTTTTTTATCATCAAAAAAAGGCCATTTAACCCTTTTTTGGCTCCACTTGTCTAATAATTAGAAAGCTTTGAAGGATTAGGTTACTTTTGTATAAGCAAAAGCAGATTTTTGTTGTACAAACTTCATATGTTAAAAATGAAATATATATTTTCTTTATTGATGATCAGCCTCAGTGTAGGCTTAATGGCACAAGAGCCAGAAAAATGGGATTTAAAAACCTGTGTAGAATATGCTGTGCAGCACAATATATCTGTTCAACAAGCAGATGTTCAAGCTAGATTAGCAAAACTTCAAGCAGATCTTGCAAAGAACAACCAATTACCAACTTTAACGGGTAGCTCAGGAATGGGTTTAAGATTGGGTCGTTCTATTGATCCCACAACAAATGGATTTACCAATACGCAGTTTTTATTCAACAACTTCGGATTAAATGGAGGTGTACAAATATTTAATGCAGGTAGATTAAGAAATAATGCAGCTGCAACAGAATATAGTTGGCAAGCTAGTTTAGCAGATATGCAAAATACTGCGAATGATATTTCTTTAAATGTAGCTACCTATTATTTACAAGTTTTATCAGCTATTGAGCAAACAGAAATTGCTAAAATCCAAATTGCACAAACTAGAGAACAATTAGTGGCAACAAAGAAAAGAGTGGACGTAGGTTTGTTACCAGAAATTAATTTATTAGAATTAGAAACTCAATTGGCCAACGATAGTAGTAGTTTTATTTCTGCAATATCTAATGTAGAGCAAAGCAAATTATTATTAAAAGCTTTATTAAATTTAGATGCTGCTAAGCCTTTTGATGTAGTAGTTCAACCTGTGGAACAAATTAAATTGCAAAATTTTGCGGATTTGCAACCTGAATATGTTTTCAGCATTGCTTCACAAAATCTGCCAAATGTAAAAGCTGCAAACTATAGAGTAAAAGCTTCTGAAAAAAATGTAAAATCTGCTAAAGCTAATTTTTATCCTAGCTTAAGTTTTGGCTATTCTTTAAGTTCTAACTTCTCTAATCAGTTTAAATATATTAGTGGGTATGAATTTAGTGGTTATAGCACTCCAACAGCTTTATCTCCTTATGTCAATGTAAATAATACTAAATACTATGTTCAAAGCCCTGTATTTACTACTACCAGTGGCACTAGAAATTGGAGTAATATTTGGAATGGCTGGGGCAAGCAAGTAGACAATAATTTTGGTCAAAGCTTTGGCTTTCAAATGAATATTCCCATCTTCAATGCAGGACAATCTAAAATTGCTTACCAGCAAGCTAAATTGAATTTAAGAACAGCATCTCTTCAGGAAGAGAATACGCAAAGAAAATTAAAACAAGATATTTTCTCTGCCTATACCAATGCAGTTGTGGCTTTGAATAAATTAAATGCTACTCAAAAAGCATTAACCTCTTCCGAGAAAGCATATTCTTTTGCAACCAAAAGATATGAGTTAGGTTTATTAGGCACTATTGAATTATTGAACAATCAAAATAACTACTTAAAAGCTAAAGTAAATTTCAAAGCTGCTCAATACGAGTATGTGTTTAGAATTAAATTACTTGAGTTTTACAAGGGAGAAAATTTATCCTTATAATACTATTAGAAAAATTGAAAATAAAAGAACATGAATAAGAAGCTCATTTGGATTTCGGTAAGTGTAATTGCAGTCATCGTATTATTAGTTGGCCTAAAAAAAGCAGGCGTAATTGGTAAGGAAGAAGGCACAGAAGTAACAACCGAAAAAGTACAACTTAGAACCATCACAGAATCGGTGAATGCAAGTGGTAAAGTGTATCCTGAAATTGAAGTAAAAGTTAGTCCAGATATTTCTGGTGAGATAGTGAACCTTTTTGTAGAAGAAGGGGATAGTGTGAAGAAAGGTCAATTATTGGCTAAGATTTATGCCGATATCTACACATCTCAAAGAGATCAGGTTTCTGCAAGTGTAAACCAAGTGAAAGCGCAATACGAAAATGTAAAAGCAAATTTGAGCGGATTAAAAACCGTGTATGAAAATGCTAAAGCAACCAACGAGCGTTACAAGAAGTTATTTGCAGACAAAATTGTTTCAAGATCTGAATACGAGCAAACTGAACAAGCATATAGATCTGCTGAATCTAATTATATGGGTGCAAAAGAATCAATTAAAAGTGGTGAAGCGCAGATCCAAGGCGTTAGAGCACAATTGGCTAGAGCAGAGAAAGACTTGGCTCGTACTTCTATATTGGCACCAATGGATGGCATTGTAAGTTCTATGAGTGTTAAGAAAGGTGAAAGAGTGGTAGGTACTGCACAAATGGCTGGTACAGAAATGATGCGTGTGGCAGATATGAAAAGCATTGAAGTAAGAGTAGATGTGGGTGAGAATGATATCACAAAAGTAAAAATTGGAGATACTGCATTAGTGGAAGTGGATGCATACAACAATAGAAAGTTTAAGGGTATTGTGTATAAAATTGCTAATCCAGTTTCTGCAGCAACTAATGCATTATCCACTTCTACAGAAGTAGCTAACTATAAAGTGCATATCCGTTTATTAACGGAAAGCTATCAGGATTTAATTAAGGAGAATGCTAAATTTCCTTTCAGACCAGGTATGACTGCTAGTGCAGACATTCAAACTAAGTCTAAAGTGAATGTAATTTCTGTTCCTTTAAATGCTGTTACTACAAGAGATAAAGAAGGTCAAGGTAAAGAAACAAAGGTTTCAAGTAGTGCAAATACTAGCAGTGAAGAACCTGCTAAAGCGGAAGAAGAATTAAGTGAAGTGGTGTTTGTTTTACAAAAAGATAACAAAGTAAAAATGGTAAAAGTAAAAACCGATATCCAAGACTTAAACTACATTCAAGTAGAAGGTGTTAAAGTGGGTGATGTAGTGATTACTGGTCCTTATAGCATTGTAAGCAAATCGTTGAAAGATGGTACTTTGGTGAAGCCGGTGACTAAAGAAAAATTATTTGAAGAAAAGAAGTAAATCTAAATTTTCGATAGTAAAAGGGATGCTCAAAAAAGGCGTCCCTTTTTTTATGTCTTTTCGTACCTTTGAATAATGCAGTCATTCAAAATTGGTATTATAGGTAGTGGTAGCTGGGCAACAGCTATTGCCAAAATTGCTTCTGATAATGGCAATCATATTGCTTGGTGGGTACGTCAAGAATCTAATATTGATTACTTTAAAAAGCGTCACCATAATCCACATTATTTAAGGAACGCCTATTTTGACGTTTCTACTATTCATTTTTCTTCAGATATCCTTGAAGTAATAGCTGAGTCAGATGTTTTAGTATTTGCAGTGCCTTCTATACATATTGTGTCTTGCTTGGAAAAAGTAAAAGCTAAGGATTTAGAAGGAAAGAAAATAGTTTCTGCAATTAAAGGGGTATTACCTATTCATAATATTTTATTACATCAGTATTTAGAAAAAACATACCAATTCCCATTAAGTAGCTATTTCACTTTATTAGGGCCAAGCCATGCGGAAGAAGTTGCTGCAGAACAATTATCTTATTTGACTTTCTCGGGTCTAGATCAAGATTTTACAAAGCAAATTGCCGAATGTTTTCAATCTGAATACATTAATACCATTGTGAATGCCGATGTGATTGGAGTGCAATATGCTGGCGTGGTAAAAAATATTTATGCATTAGGTGCAGGTATTGCGCATGGCTTAGAGTATGGTGATAATTTTTTGAGTGTTTATATCGCCAATTGTGCAAACGAAATGCGTGTTTTATTAGAATCCATCATGCAAAAAGAAGGTCAAGTATGCAATGGTGTGAACTACAATGCATCTGTTTATTTGGGGGATTTATTAGTGACTTGTTATTCTTTGCATAGTAGAAATAGAACCTTTGGAAACATGATTGGTAAAGGCTATTCCGTAAGAGCTGCCGAACTTGAATTGAATATGGTGGCAGAAGGATATAATGCGAGTAAATGTATTATGTCTATCAATAAAGAATTGAATATGTCAATACCTATTATCAAGGCTGTTTATTCTATTTTATGGGAAGGTGCTTGTCCTATCAAAACCTTTAAAGAGATAGAACAAATTTTAGTGTAATTAATCTACAATAAAGAATTCTGCAGCAATTCCATCCGCTAAGAATTTAGCAGATTTATTTAAACAATAACCATTATTGGTTTGCTCAAGTACATCTTGTGCTTCAAGTTTTTGGATGACACTTTGAGTATGTTCACCATACGCTTTGCCAAAACTGCTTTCAATATGCTTAAGATCAAATCCTTCTATGCATCTTAAAGAAATCATCATGTATTCGTTGTATTGAGCTGCTTGGTCTAATTGTTCTATCTCAAAAGTTAATTCTCTTTTTTCTAAGGATTGAATATACAATGCATTATTGGCTACATTCCATTGCCTACTTGTTCCATTATAAGAATGTGCCGATGGCCCCAAACCTATATAGGGTATGCCTTTCCAATAACTACTATTGTGTTTACTTCTATTGCCTGGTTTAGCAAAATTAGAAATCTCGTAATGTTCAAATCCAATATTATTCAAATAGTCGACAATGATTTCAAAATGTTCTGCCTGAACCTCAGTCGCAACGTTTTGCATCTTTCCTTTCTCTATCATCGAATGCAAAGCTGTTTTTTCTTCCACTGTAAGGGCATAACAAGAGACATGAGGGATCTTATATTCTTCAATAATTTTGAGATCTGCTAATAGATGTTCTTTGGTATAATGTGGGGTGCCGTAAATCAAGTCGATACTAATATTGTTAAACCCAGCGTACTGCGCCATTTGAATGGCTTGATGAGATTGATTCACTTCGTGCGCTCTGTTCATCCATGCTAAAGCTTCATTTTGAAAACTTTGAATGCCAAGACTTAATCTATTAACCCCCATATTCTTCCATAATAAAAGATTATCGGAACTGATATCGTCAGGATTGGCTTCCAATGTAAATTCTTCCAATTGGGTTAAGTCGAAATTTGTTTGAAGCTTTTGGACAATTGTAATGATTTGTTCGGCAGATAACAAAGAAGGGGTGCCCCCGCCAAAATAAATCGTTTGAATAGGTGAACTTATATAGTTTCCCCTAAGTTCTATTTCTATCAATAATGCTTCCACAAAAGCATTGATATGTTGTGTTTGTGTACTAAAATGAAAATTACAATAATGGCATGCTTTTCTACAAAAGGGTATATGTATATAAATTCCTGCCATAAGTTGATTTAATGCACAAAGCTAGGCATTAGTTACTAATTCTGCCCTAGTATACTTATTTTTGCTACGATGGTTTCAGGCATAAAAAACTTATTTTTCATTATACTGGGTTGGATCATTCTAAGTTCCTTCACTCAGGTGGATACAGTATCTAGAAAAGTAGATAGTGCTTTGTCTTTGCTAGATTCTACTGTCAAAAAGGACACATTGTATATTCAATATGTTCCTGTGATTCCAAAAAGTTTTCAATTAGCAGATGCCAATCATTTTTCTTTTTTACATGGTTCAATGGTGGATTCAAATTATAATCCATTGAAAGATTATAAACAGTATTTTGCGCAAAAGAAAAATGCTTTTAAATTATACAACGAGTTGGTGACCAAATCCAATGACTCGCCACTGATTTTTAGAATTGAACAAAGATTTTCTTTGCCTGATAAAGACTTTTTGTTTTATAGTATTCTTGGCTTGCTATTTTTATTTGCATTTGTACACAATGTTTATCCGCAGTATTTCCCTAAATTATTTAGTCAGTTCAATCAGTCTTCATTAAGAATGCTACAAAATAGAGAACAATTATTGCAAAATAGTTTGGCTTCTTTGTTGATGAATATTGGTTTTATTTTGAGCTTTTCATTAATGGCTACATTGCTCATTTTTAACAGGCATTTATTGCCCCTTTCTTTTTGGGAAGGGTATACTTATATCGCCTTGTTTTTCACTGCTTTGTATTTAGGAAAATACCTTTTTTTATTACTTGCTGGCTATACTTTCAATAGTATGGAATTGATACAAACCTATGTATTTGTCATTTTTATGATCAACAAGGTATTGGGCATTTTACTGGTTCCTTTCATACTTATTTTAGCCTTTGCAAAACCCCAATTTTACCCCATTGCTATTGTAGGAGGCGCCGTTTTGTCAGTACTATTAATCTTGTATAGATATCTATTCTCTTTAACAACTGTTAGGAATAAATTACATATCTCTTCCTTCCATTTTTTTCTTTACCTTTGTGCTTTCGAAATAGTGCCTATCTTAATTTTGTATAAATTAGTCGTACAGTATTTTGGAGGTACTTATTAAAACTGGAAAGTGAAAATGGCTATCAAAAAAATTCTAATTTCTCAGGCTAAACCAGAGAGTGAAAAATCACCCTATTTTGATTTGGAACGCAAGTACAATGTTTCATTGTTTTTCCAACCCTTAATTCAATTAGTAGC
>CAZXWT010000020.1:0-1949 GCA_964644475.1 uncultured Sediminibacterium sp.
TTAGATGATGACCTTAGTTTAGATGACGACGATTTATTCGGAGAAAAAGACGATGATTTTGATGACGATTTTTAGTCTTTAATTCAATTGATATAAAGCATTCAAAGAGGCCTGTAAAATTTCATTTTTATGGGCCTCAAACTTTTCTAGCATACCCTTCGGCAATTTGAGTTCATAGGATTTACCCGTAGCTAATACCTTATTCATACCAGGATTATCATGGCGAAGTTGATTGATATCTAAAGCTAAAATTGATGCAATACTTTCCAAAGCATATCTTCCAGTAATTACCAGGGTATCGAATTGCTTTTCCATTCCTAATTTTTGTTCCTTGGTCATTTTAACCAAACCCTCTCTTGTTTGTAGTGGCTGAAAATGTTCTGTTTCAAATACATACTGAGTAGCTATGAATTTTTTAACATGATTGCGCGTCTCTAAAGGCAATTCATATTGGATATCCCAAAAATCCTTACTGCCTTTTTTCTTTATGGCTTGTCTAACTCTTCCAGCACCTCCATTGTATGCAGCAACCACCAATAACCAATCTCCGAATTCGGCGAAAGATTCTCTTAGAATAGTAGCAGCAGCTTTTGTACTCTTCTCATAATCAGTACGCTCATCCACTGGGCTTAATTTTAAACCCAATCTTTTTGCTTCTTCCGGCATAATTTGCCAAGGACCTACTGCTCCAGCCCAAGAAACCACTCCAGCATCCAAACTACTTTCAATTACACTTAAATATTTTAAAGTAGTGGGTACGCCATTGGCAATTAAAATTTGATCGTATAAATTAAAATAAGGTTTTGCCCAGGTCTTCATCTTTTGCAAAGCTGGCCCTTGCTTCTCCATATAAGATTGAATAAAGCTTACCGCCTTAGGATTTAACTGATATTGAAGGTTATCACTTGGAGTATTATTTGGACTTAAAACAGTAAACAAACTAGTAAAGCCCACCCTATCCAATGAGTCGTTTTGTGCAGTAGCTTTTTGAACAACAAAAAATGTAAGTAATAAACAAAATAGATTAATGCGCATACGCAAAATTAAGCTTTCATCATTTGTTTTGAAAATTGCAATAAAGCAGTTTCATTAAATGATTGGCTCATTACTTGTAAGCCGAATGGCATTCCATTACTATGTTTAAATAGTGGTATAGAAATAGCTGGTATGCCCACTAGATTAGCATACACAGTATAGATATCTGCCAAGAACATTTCTGTTGCAGAGTGTTGATGATCGCCAATTTTAAATGCAGTAGAAGGAACTGTTGGAGAGACTAATAAATCGTAGTTATTAAAAACCTTGTTGGTTAAATTCACTAATTGCTGTCTCACTTGTTGCGCTTTGGTAAAATAAGCATCAAAATATCCAGCACTTAAAACAAAAGTGCCCAACAAAATTCTTCTTTGAACTTCTTCACCAAACCCTTCTGTTCTACTTAATTTATATAACTCTGTTAAGTCATCTAAAGATTTTGAGGTTCTATGGCCAAAACGAATGCCATCAAATCTTGATAAATTACTACTCGCTTCAGCAGTCGTTAAAACATAATAGGTAGGCACTAGATAAGAAAGTAAAGAGAAGTCAACTGCTTCTACAATATATCCCTGAGATTGTAAAGAGGCTAAAAAAGCCAGTGTTTGTTTTTTGATTTCCGGATCCAAACCTGGATGCTCCAAAGTTTCTTTGAAATACGCAATTTTCTTAGGGCAATTAGTAGATGCCAATTCTTTAGTAAATGCAGGTACTGCTTTATCTGAAACTGTGCTATCAAAATTATCTGCTCCGGCAATCACTTCTAAAACCAATGCAGCATCGTCGATAGTTTTGGAGAAGATCCCAATCTGATCGAATGAAGAAGCATAAGCAATTAAACCATATCTAGAAATCATACCATAGCTAGGCTTTAAACCTACCACGCCACAAAAATCTGCAGGCTGTCTTACTGA
>CAZXWT010000020.1:2049-8717 GCA_964644475.1 uncultured Sediminibacterium sp.
TGCAGCTTGGTATTCATTGATGTTAGTGAAACGAAACAAAGCCTAAATTTTAAGCAGACTTTTCGTCTTTCTCTTTAATGCCTTCTTCGATTTCTTTTTTCACGTTATTCTTAGCATCGTTGAATTCACGAATACCCTTACCTAATCCTTTCATAAATTCAGGTATTTTTCTTCCACCGAACATTACTAAAATAACAACACCAATAATTAATAATTCTTGAAATCCTAAGTTGCCCATGATATTAAATTTAGAGTATTAAAGGTACGGTAAATCGGTAATTAAAAGACAAAAAAAAGCAGCCCAAAGGACTGCTTGATTTTTTTAATATGACATCTAATAAATTAGAATCTTTTTTCTTTAATACGTGCACTCTTACCACTTCTATCGCGTAAGTAATACAATTTAGCACGACGTACTTTACCAGACTTGTTCAATACGATTGAATCAATGTTTGGAGATAAGAAAGGGAACAAACGCTCCACACCTACTCCGTCAGAGATTTTACGTACAGTGAAAGAAGCTGTAGCGCCATTTCCTTGTGACTTGATTACATCACCACGGAAAGACTGGATACGCTCTTTACCACCCTCTACAATCTTGTAGTTTACGGTAATATTATCACCAGCTTTAAATGCTGGATACTCTTTTTTTGCTGTTAATTGCTCGTGTACAAACTTTACTGCTGCGCTCATAATTCATGTTTTTTGCGGACGGCAAAGGTAGGGTTACCCATGCTATTATCCAAATTATTTGATCCAAATATTAAATTCAGGGCTTTTCAAGGCCATTTTTGACTATCTAGCGATGTTCACAGCACGTTTTTCACGTATCACTGTCACTTTAATCTGCCCAGGATAGGTCATTTCGGTCTGAATTTTCTGAGCAATTTCGAAGCTTAACTGGTCAGAAGTCTGATCGGTTACTTTTTCTGCCTCTACAATTACCCTTAATTCTCTACCGGCTTGGATAGCATAAGCTTTCTCAACCCCCTGATAATTCATCGCCAAATTCTCTAAGTCCTTGATTCTCTGAATATATTGTTGCATGATCTCTCTTCTCGCACCTGGTCTAGCACCGCTAATCGCGTCACAAGCCTGGATAATTGGAGAAATTACATATTGCATTTCCATTTCGTCGTGGTGAGCACCAATAGCATTGACTACTGCTGGATTCTCGCCATATTTCTCAGCCAATTTAGCTCCTAATAATGCGTGGCTTAATTCTGTTTCCTCGTCTGGCACTTTACCAATATCGTGTAACAAACCAGCTCTCTTAGCCAATTTTGGATTCAATCCTAATTCGGCAGCCATGATACCACATAAATTAGCCGTTTCTCTAGAGTGCATCAATAAGTTCTGACCATAAGAAGATCTGAATCTCATTTTACCAATGATTCTAATTAACTCTTTATGTAAACCATGAATACCTAATTCGATTACTGTTCTTTCTCCAATCTCTGCAATTTGCTCTTCTAACTGACGTCTAGTTTTCTCTACCACTTCTTCGATACGTGCAGGATGGATACGACCATCTGCCACCAATCTTTGTAAACTCAAACGAGCAATCTCACGACGTAATGGATCGAAAGAAGATAATAAGATCGCTTCCGGAGTATCGTCCACAATTAAGTCCACTCCAGTTGCAGCTTCAATAGCACGAATATTACGACCTTCTCTACCAATGATCTGACCTTTCATTTCGTCAGACTCTAAGTTGAAAACAGTTACTGTATTTTCGATTGCTACTTCTGCGGCAGTTCTTTGAATTGATTGAATGATAATCTTACGCGCTTCTTTGTTCGCTTTTTGTTTAGCTTCTTCAATAATTTCTTGTTGTAAAGCAAGGGCTTGAGATTGCGCTTCGTTTTTCAAGCTTTCAATTAATTGTTGCTTAGCATCTTCTGCACTAAGATTAGCAATCTTTTCTAAGCGACGAATATGTTCTTCTTGGTGTTTCTCTAATTCTGTACGCTTTAAGTTAACAATATCAATTTCACGATTTAATTTTTCTTTGATTACGTCGTTTTCTTTGATCTGCTTATCTAATGCAACAGTTTTTTGATTGATATTCAGCTCGTTCTGCTTGATGCGATTCTCTGCTTCTCCAATTTTTTTATTGCGTTCTAAGATTTCTCTTTCGTGATCGGCTTTTAGTTGAACAAAACGTTCTTTGGCTTCTAATTGCTTCTCTTTTTTAATTGTCTCAGCTCTTAGTTCTGCTTCTTTTAGAATATTTGCTGCTTGCGCCTCTGCTTCTTCTACTTGTTTCTTGGTGTTTTTGGCAAAAACCAATTTGCCTATTAAGAGACCCCCTACTAAAGAGGAAGCTCCTATGATGATAAATAATATTGATTGGTCCATTGTTAAATTCTTGATTTAAATAAATACACTGCCCCTTTTCGTGACGGGAACGAAGATAATCAATTAATAATCAAATTGTAAAGCTGGGGACGATTAAGTGCCAGAAATGGCCTTTTCTATGCTATTTTTTAACGTTTCTATCTGATTTTGAACGCTTTCTAACTCGTATAGATTCTGTCCAGACTGTTGTTGTTCTGTAGCAAACCATAAAAGGACCATGGAAATATAGTCTTGCATGTCTTTCCCGGCATAAGCCCCTTTAAATTCAATCATTTTTTGATTAATAATGGCTGCAGTTTTTCTAACTGCCTCCTCGTCTTTAGGAGCTACTTTAACCCTGTAAGTGCGATCGGCAATAGTAATGTTTACCGGAATCATTTCTTCTTGGATAGACATGCTTGTTATGGGTTAAGGTTTTGAATGGAATGATCAATTTCTTTAATATATTGATCAATCTGCTTGATCCATTTGGCTTTTTCAGCCGGATCCATATTGGATTGACGCATTCTAGCAGCAGCTAATTGGGTTTCTAAATCTTTTAACTGATTACCCATCTGATCTTGTTGTGCTGATGATTGCCCAAGTTTGGCTTTTAGTTGCTGGTTCTCTTTCTCCAATGCGGCATAGTTTTTCAATAAAACCTGTAGTTTTTCTTGAAGACCTTCTAAAGATGTTTGCAGATTCACCATACCTTAAAATTGAGATTATTTTCTGATTTCAGCTTGAATATTTTTCTCGAATTGTCCAATTAGCTTTTTCATCATTGCATCAATTTCAGTATCAGTCAAAGTTTTATCAATAGCATTGAATACAAAATTGATAGCAACAGATTTTTTGCCCTGTCCTAATTTATCACTTTCAAAAACATCAAACACTCTTGTTGTAGACAAAGTATTTAATTGTGCTGCTTTGATACAGGCTTCAATATTTTCATAAGTGATTGACTTTGGTAAAACCAATGCCAAATCTCTTTCCACAGAAGGATATTTAGAGACTTCTTGGTACACCACTTTATGTTGTTGATAAAAGGCTAATAAAGCAGCCAAATCAAATTCAATATACACCACTGATTGCTTGATATCGAAGGCTTGTAATTTCTTAGAAGAGATTACTTCAATTTTTCCAAGAAGAGTTTGTTGGTTTAATAATTCTACAGTTTGACCCTTGGTTTGATAAGTGATCGTATTTATACCAATGATTTGAGCAATCGCATCAGCAATTCCTTTTGCAACAAAGAAATCCTGTGTTACTCCTTTTTGTCTCCATCCATCTTCATGTTGTTTGCCTGAAAGATACATAGCCAGTTGTTCTCCTTCTTGATATTTACCTGCTGCGGTTTTAGAATATACTTTCCCTATTTCAAAAAACGAAATACGGTCATTTCTTCTGTTAATATTATAAGCCACAGTTTCTAAACCAGTCTCTAGCATTGAAGGTCTCATTACATCCAAATCGGCACTTAAATTATTCAACATGGTTACTGCATGTTGTAAACTTTCTTCAGAAAAATATTTACTATTGGTAATAGAGTTGGTTAAGATTTCTGTAAATCCTTTACCCACTAAATATTGAGCAATTTTATCTTTGAATTTTTCTTTTTGTTCTAATGGATCAATAGACGGACTCATGGTAATCATACTAGGAATCTCAATATTATCCAGTCCATCAATACGCAAAACCTCTTCTACTAAATCTGCTGGCAAACTAATATCGGGCTTGTGGTAAGGCACAGCCACTTCAATGGTTTCAGCTGTTTGTTGTATGATGTCAAAACCTAAACTTTTTAAAATAGTCACCACTTTGTCAGTAGGATATAACTTTCCACTTAATTTTTTCAAATAGGCCAAAGGCAATACCACTTTAGTTTTGGTCGCAGGATTCGGATACAAGTCTACTACTTGACCAATTTTACCCCCTGCGATTTCTTGAATCATTAAAGCTGCTCTTTCTAAAACCTTCACCGTATTTTCAATATCCACTCCTTTCTCAAATCTTGTAGCTGCATCTGTTCTTAAACCATGATGCACTGATGTTTTACGAACAGTTACATTATCGAACCAAGCACTCTCTAAAAAAATAGTGCTGGTAGTATCTTTTACGCCACTATTCAAACCTCCAAACACACCAGCAATACACAGAGGTTTTTCTGCATCACTAATCATTAAATCGGTTGCAGCTAATTTTCTTTCCACTCCGTCCAGACTCATGAAATTAGTGCCGGCAGGATATTTTTTTACCACTACTTTTTGATCTTTAATTGCAGCAGCATCAAATGCGTGCAATGGTTGACCTGTTTCGTGTAAAATATAATTCGTGATATCTACAATATTGTTGATAGATCTTAAACCAATAGATTGTAATTTATTTTTTAACCAAGATGGTGAAGCTTTTACTTCAACTCCTTCAATCACCACACCTGCATATCTCGCACATGCTTTTTCATCTTCGATGCTAACTGAGAAAGTAGGGACAGATTGATCTGGAGTTAAGTTTTTTGTAAATGGACTTGTTGCACTTACTGGAGATTCATGATAAGATAGATAAGCACAAACATCTTTTGCAACACCATAATGACTCATTGCGTCCATTCTATTAGGTGTTAAGCCAATTTCATAAATCCAGTCTTCGTAATAATCATATAAATTGGCAACAGGAGTACCTACAGGAATACTTGAATCTAAAACCATAATACCATCATGGTTATCACTTAATCCAATCTCATCTTCTGCACAGATCATTCCCTCTGAAGCTTCTCCTCTAATCTTTGCTAACTTCATCGTTAAAGGAGCTCCTCCTTTTGGATAAATAGTGGTGCCAATGGTTGCCACCACCACTTTTTGCCCCACAGCTACGTTCGAAGCACCACAAACTATATTCAATGGCGTTTCTAAACCAATATTGACTTTGGTTAATTTTAATTTATCTGCATTTGGATGTTGAACTGTTTCTAATACCTCTCCCACCACTAAACCACTCAAGCCACCTTTGAAATTTTCGTATTTTTCCAAAGACTCGACTTCCAAACCAATGGATGTCAATATAGTAGATAATTTTTCTGGACTTATATCTTGAGGCAAATACTGGCTTAGCCAATGGTAACTAATGGTCATGTTGTAGCTTTAAAGTAAGGTTTCAAAAATACAAAAAAATAGGCTAAAAAAAGGTGCAATACCTGTTAATAAGTCCAAATTTACTGTGAATTACCATTGTAAGCCTGCTGTGAAAAACAACATTTGTACCAAAACAAGGAAGTCTAAGTTTGCTGGGTTAAATTCGCAATAAGAAAACAGTGAAACAGATATGCCGCTTCCCAATTTAAATACCAACAGGAATATAAGAAAAAAAACTCCTTCTGCCGATATCAGTACCATGATGTATGGGAAAATACCGCCTCAGGCAAGAGAATTGGAAGAAGCCGTTTTAGGTGCCATTCTTTTAGAAAAAAGTGCATTTGATACCGTTACAGAGGTATTGAAACCTGAATGCTTTTACGTAGAAGCACATCAAATGATTTTCCAAACCATGCAACAATTGCAATTGGATAATCAGCCTATTGATATGCTTACTGTAGTGGAAGCTTTAAAAAGAAGAGAGCAATTGGATTTAATTGGTGGTGCTTATTATATTTCTAAATTAACCAATGTGGTAGTTTCTACTGCCAATATTGAAGCGCATGCAAGAATTGTTTTACAGAAATTTATTCAAAGAGAATTAATTAGAATTAGCGGAGAAGTAATTTCTAATGCTTACGAAGATAGTACCGATGTATTTGATTTATTAGATGATAGTGAAACAAAGATGTTCAATATCACGAATAATTATTTGAAAAAGAACTTCGTTGATATTGGAGATGCTTTAGCCACTGCTGTGAACAGAATTGATGAGTTAAGAAAACAAAAAGATGAAATCTCTGGTGTACCAAGTGGATTCACTAGTTTGGATAGAATAACTTTTGGATGGCAACCTACCGATTTAATTATTTTGGCTGCAAGACCATCTGTGGGTAAAACAGCTTTCGCCTTAAACCTTGCGAGAAACGCAGCATTGCATCCTACCAAACCACAAGCAGTTGGTTTTTTCAGTTTGGAGATGAGTGCAGCACAGCTAGTACAAAGAATTTTAAGTGCCGAGAGTGAAATCAAAATGGAAAAAATTTCCAGAGGTAAACTAGAAGAGCACGAATATCAACAATTACATAGTAAGGGTATTAAGAAATTGGAAACCGCTCCAATTTATATTGATGATACAGCAGCTCTAAACATTTTTGAGTTTAGAGCGAAAGCAAGAAGATTGGTGAATAAGCATCA
>CAZXWT010000020.1:8817-12054 GCA_964644475.1 uncultured Sediminibacterium sp.
GGCGGGGTTTTTGAAGCAAGCATTATTGATGCACACAAAAAACATACCCAAATTCAAATACTAAAAGAAACAGTTCTTCCATCTTCTGAACAGAAAATTATTTTGGGCATTTCTATTTTAAAAAATACAGTAAGACTAGAATGGCTTTTTGAAAAAGCAACCGAGATGGGTGTACACACTATTGTTCCTTTACTATGTGAACGAACAGTACATGAAAGATTTAAAACAGATAGAATGCAAAATATCATTCAGTCTGCCATGATTCAAAGTCAACAAGCTTGGTTACCTATCTTAAGCACCCCTACTCATTTTAAACAGTTTATAGAACAATACAACGCTACTAATAAATACATCGCTCATTGTGAACCAACGGAAAAAACATCTATCAAAACCCTTGCACCTTCCAAAGATTTAATAGTGGCTATTGGACCAGAGGGAGATTTTAGTCCAAATGAAATTGAACAAGCATTAGCAACAAATTATCAAGCCATTGGTCTAGGCCCGACAAGATTAAGAACAGAAACTGCTGGCATATTTGCACTAAGTATATTAAAAACATTCTAGCTTTGAACCTATGCAAATTGTAGAAGTAAATAATCCCCAATTAGATAAAGCTTTTTGTCAAGTGAATGCAGACTTGAACAAGTTTAACCCAAACTATATTCGTCCATTAGACAATGAGGTATTGCAAGTATTTGATCCTTCAAAAAATAAATTATTCAAAGACGGCAATGCCAAAAGATGGTTATTGAAAAACGAGGCAGGACAATGGATTGGAAGAATTGCTGCTTTTTATTATCCCAAATACAAAAATAAGGGCACGGATTTTGCAACAGGTTGTTGTGGTTTTTTTGATTGTATCAATGATATCGAAGCTGCTACCCTTTTGTTTGATACTGCCAAAGAATGGTTGAAAGAAAATGGAATGGAAGCCATGGATGGACCTGTAAATTTTGGTGATAGAGATAAATGGTGGGGTTTAATGGTGGAAGGATTTGATAAAGAACCTATGTATGGCATGTCTTTTAATCCAGACTATTACCAAAACTTATTTGAAGGGTATGGTTTTAAAAATTATTATAACCAGTACTATTATAGACTCAATATTTTTGACGAACTACCTCCAAGATTTAAAGAACGTTATGAGAAATTTAAATCTAAAGCAGATTACCAAGCGAAGCATTTAGATAAAAAAAATCTAGCGAAATACGCCCAAGATTTTGTGACTATTTACAATGAAGCATGGGCGCAACATGGAGAAGCAAAAGCCATAACATTAGAACAAATAATGAAATTGTTTAAAACCCTCAGTCCTATTATGGATGAGAGAGTTATATGGTTTGCTTATTACAAAGAAGAGCCCATTGCTATGTTTATTAATATTCCAGATGTGAATCAGTACTTCAAACATTTTAATGGACAATTAGGAATAATACAGAAGATTCATTTATTGTGGATGAAGTGGCGCAAACAAAATGCAAGATTAACCGGACTCGCATTTGGCGTAGTACCCAAATACCAATCTTTGGGCGTGGATAGTTTTTTGATTTATTCTAGTGCTTTGTTAATTTATAAGATTAAAACCTATACACAATACGAAATGGGATGGGCTGCAGATTGGAATCCTAAAATGGTGAATATCTACAAAAGTTTAGGTGCCCAACCAAGTAGACGTATGGTTACTTTTAGACATATTTTTGATCAAAATCAACATCCGTTTGAACGTCATCCAGAAATGGACTACACTGCCAAATAATTTGTATATTGCGCGTCAAGTATGGAAAATTTTGTTGTTTCAGCTAGAAAATATAGGCCCCAAAACTTTAATACAGTGGTGGGACAGGCTCATATTACGACTACCCTAAAGAATGCTATCTTAAACAACCATTTAGCACATGCTTTTTTATTCTGTGGTCCAAGAGGGGTTGGTAAGACCACCTGTGCTAGAATTTTAGCCAAAACAATTAACTGTACTAATATCACTAAAGAAGGTGAAGCATGTAATAGCTGTGAAAGTTGTGTGTCTTTTGAAAAAGGCGCTAGCTTAAACATACATGAATTAGATGCTGCCAGCAATAACTCGGTGGATGATATTAGAGCATTGGTAGAACAAGTTCGTTTTGCTCCTCAAGCTGGTAAATACAAAGTATATATTGTGGACGAGGTCCACATGTTAAGTGCAAGTGCCTTCAATGCTTTCTTGAAAACTTTAGAAGAGCCGCCACCATATGCTATTTTCATTTTAGCAACTACTGAGAAACATAAAATTCTTCCTACTATTTTAAGTAGATGTCAAATTTTTGATTTCAAGAGAATCACCAATAATGACACCGTTGTTCACTTGGAAGAAATCGTAGAAAAAGAACATATCAAAGCAGAAAAAAATGCATTGCAATTAATCGCTCAAAAGAGTGAGGGTTGTATGCGTGATGCTTTGAGTATTTTAGATAAAATTGTGAGTTTCTCTAATGGCGAGTTAACTTATGCCAATACATTAGAGCATTTAAATATTTTAGACGAAGCCTATTTCTTTAAACTATTAGACTACTTAACAGCACAGGATTTAACCAATGCTATGCTATTGTATGACGAGATTAATCAAAAAGGTTTTGAAGGAGATATGGTACTCTATGGATTTGCAAGCTTTATTAGAAACCTATTGGTTTGTAAAGACAAAGCAAGCGCCCATTTATTAGAGTCTATAGAAGGCTGGAGAGATCAATACCTAAGCACTACCCAAAAAGTAAATACTTCTTATTTAGTAAGCGCATTGAATATTTTAAATGAGTCTGAGATTCAATTTAAAATGGCTAGAAATAAACGCTTACATGTGGAGTTGGCTTTAATCAAGCTCAACTTTTTACAACAAGCATTAGCGTTAAGTATGGAAGATGGCCAACTAGTAAAAAAAAAACTAGTTGACGTACACTACCCCATTAGAACCAAGAAAATTGTTCCCCTAAGTAATATTGTAGTTAATCAAGAAGCTAAGTTGGTCATTGAAAGCCCCGTAGCACCTGCACCAGAGGCGCCAGCAAACATTACTAAAAAAGAAATAGCTGCTACAGAATCAATAGCTCCAACAACAAAAGCAGCCCCTATTGCGAAAGAAATTACTCCTGTAAACAAATCTATTATTACAGAGGAACTTCCAGTAGATGCGAATGGCAATAAGAAAAATTTATTAGCTGCTTTACAAGAGAAATATGGTAGTCAGTATAAGATTGAAGAAGTAAA
>CAZXWT010000021.1:0-2939 GCA_964644475.1 uncultured Sediminibacterium sp.
CAAATTAAGCCATAAGGCATTATTGCCAAAGCCAGAGCAAGCGCCTCGTGAAGACCGCCCGCAACAAGGTTAGTTTTCTCCTTTAAAATATTAAAATGCTCCAGTATAATCCCTGGAGCATTTTTTTGTAATTATCTTTATCTGAATAGATTTGAATAAATACGTATTTCTAGACTCGTGGCTCGCAGGCTCGAACACTCGCTAGTAAATAGTATTTATTCAAATTCACTTGGTTTAACTTAAATGACATTTAAATAACAAATATGACCAAAGAATATATTCAAATAGCCTTTAATTTTGATCACCAAGAACAATTTGAGATACTTGTAGCCCAGCTTTCCAATCTAGGCTTTGATGGCTTTAATGAAGAGGCTAGTAGTACTGGAATCAATGATGGGGTGAATATGACCACAGCCTTGGGTGAGGGAGCGGGGCATTGCAAGACTTTTATATTAGCATCTGAATTTGATTTAAATGTTCAAAATGAATTAGATATTATATTCAATAGTAATAACTTAACTTATTCTAAATCAATTATTAAAGAAGAAAATTGGAATGCATTATGGGAGTCTAATTTTGAACCGGTGAGGGTAGGAGATTTTGCCGGAATAAGGGCAAACTTTCATCCTGCTTTTGATCCACCTGTGCAACATGAGATTCATATTACACCAAAGATGAGCTTCGGTACTGGCCATCATCCTACCACTTTTACTGTGATGCAATTAATGGAATCCATGGATTTTAAGGGCAAATCGGTCTATGATTTTGGAACAGGAACGGGTATTTTGGCAATATTGGCTGAAAAATTGGGTGCAAAAGAGGTGATTGCGGTAGATAATGACGATTGGTGTATCGAAAATGCGGAGGAGAATATCCAATCAAATCAGTCTAAATTTATAGCTATTCAGAAGGTTGAGTCGGCTAAACAGGCAAGGGATTTTGATATCATTATTGCCAATGTGAATAGACATATCATAGAAGCCAATATGGTCGAATTATCTCAGGTTTCAAATTCAAATTCTACTTTAATATTAAGTGGTTTATTAATTGAAGATCAAATTGATATGATAAATTTAGCTAGTCAACATAATTGGAAATTTATCCAAGAACAAGCCCTCAATGGATGGGTTAGTCTTTTATTTAATAAGGCCTAATTGAGCTACTTTTGGGCATTTTAAATGTATATTTGCCCACCCCAAGAGATTGATTATGACGGAAGTATTATTAACTATATTGGCATATTTGATTGGATCTATTCCTACATCTATATGGGTAAGTAAGACCAAATTTGGCATTGATATAAGAGACTATGGCAGCGGGAATGCTGGCGCTACCAACACATATAGAGTTTTGGGGGCTAAATGGGGCACTTTTGTGATGATTATAGACGTAATCAAGGGTGTGATTGCCACTTCTTTATGGGTTAGTATACCTTATTATTATACCAATGAATTGCACCGTACCAACTTTATGATCGTATTGGGTTTGGTAGCAGTTCTGGGTCATATTTATCCAATTTGGGCTGGTTTTAGGGGTGGGAAAGGAGTAGCCACTTTATTAGGTATGGCACTTGCTATTCAGCCTGCAGTCGCTTTATTATGTATTGTCGTTTTTCTAATTACCTTATTTGCAACCCGTTTTGTATCTGTTAGCTCCATGTTAGCGGGAATTGCCTTTATGATTTTGATTCTTTTTATCTACCATGAGAAAGAAACCTCCTATAGGTTATTTGCTATTATTGTGGCCATTATGGTAGTCTTTACACATAGAAATAATATTAAAAGACTTTTGCAGGGTAATGAAAGTAAGGTTCCCTTGTTTAAAAAGAAAGAAAAGTCCGACGAAAAATAAATCATTGACTTACAGCATTTTATAGACTTTATGTTGAAAAAAATGTGGAAAACCACCTTTTTTTCGTAATTTTGCCCTCCTCATAAATCCTAAGTTTATTATGTCTAGTAATTTGAATATTTTAGAAAAGTTGCAATTGAAGGATGAGAAAAATTTATTAATTCAAGGATTACCTTCTTCAGTAGAAAAGCAATTTGCCAAGTTATCATACAATAAGAATTTAACACCTTTATTGAAAGCAAGAAAAGTTGATTTCGCATTAATTTTCGCCATCAACCAATTACAGTTAAATAATATTCTAAAAGAAGTGTTTTCGGCTTTGCATCCTGCTTGTAAATTATGGATTGCTTATCCAAAACCTACTTCTAAGATTGTTTCAGATTTAAACAGGGATGCAAGTTGGGAGATTTTATCAGACAACGATTTTGAAGCGATCAGACAGGTTACTTTAGACCATGTTTGGACAGCCATGCGTTTTACCAAATTAGATCAGATTCCTAATAAAGAAAGATCTTTCGCAGAGTTTAAAGTATCGAATATCAAAGTAGATGATTTTGAAAAGCGTTTAATCGCTTTACCAATTGAATTAGATAAAATGTTTTCGCATAATGAAGAAGCTAGAGAATTCTTCACTTCTTTATCTATCATTAACCAAAAGGAATATTTAAGCTGGATTCAAGGAGCTAAAAAAGAAGAAACCAAACAAAAGCGTTTGGAAGCGACTTTAGAAAAATTAATGGCAGGGAAGAATAATCCTTCAGAAAAATAAACAAGTAGATGTGTTAGTAAATACAAAAGCCTTTCAATTTTGAAAGGCTTTTATTTTATGATAACTGTACCAATAATCTTGGTCAATTCTCTTTCTACTTCTTTGAGGTGTTTATGAATTTGTAAAAGCAATATTTGATCTTCATCTTTTGCATTTTCCATATCTGCCTGGTTTTGTGCAATCATTTTCTTGACCTTTCTCATTTTAAAATAGAGTAGGCTAGCTTCCACATCGTGCATAAAGCTTTTTTCTTCTACCTGCTTTACAATCCCTAATTTTTCATTCCATCTTTGGCTTAATTCATGTTCAGGTGCAAACA
>CAZXWT010000021.1:3039-4808 GCA_964644475.1 uncultured Sediminibacterium sp.
ACAATCCCTAATTTTTCATTCCATCTTTGGCTTAATTCATGTTCAGGTGCAAACAGCGTCACTACCCAATTGCGTACTTTTTCGTCTTCGTGGTATTGTAAGGTTTTGCTATCTGGAGATTTACCTTCTTTAAACCAAGACTTATAAGCATTCATTAAGTGAATCATCTCTTCATTCTCTAATGGGAATGCTTCTAACTCTTCCCAAATCCACTCTGCTATTGATTTTCCGTCTTCTTTTCTTTCGTTGCCATATTCAATCACTACACGCAGTAAATTCTTTTCGTGTACTAAATCTTTGTCTGTGAATATGTCAATATTATCTACTGGGGCATTGTCGTTTTGTACAGTCGGCATTAAAATGGCTGCTTCGTCATAAGCCATTTTCTTTTCTTCTTTGACAATTTTATCTCTCTTAAATTTATTCACTAACTGAGTTAAACCAGTTTCGTCAATTTTTAAAAGGGAAGAGCACTTTAAAATGTATTCTTGTAATTTAGTAAAGTCTTCTGCCTTGTTAATTTTACTTAAAGTCTCCGCAATCGAATTTACCAGTAAGTTCTTTTTATTTAAATCGTTGCCTACATCTTTCAATTGAACTTCCAATTGGAATAAGACAAAATCTTTTTTATTGTTTTGTACAAATTCATTGAAAGCTTCTGGGCCTACTTTATTGACATAAGAATCTGGATCTTCATTGTCAGGGATCAATACCAATTGCACATTCAATCCTTCTTCCAATGCCATATCCAATCCTCTCAAAGCTGCTTTTACACCAGCACTATCTCCATCATAAATAATGGTTAGGTTTTGGGTGTATTTTTTGATCAGTCTTAATTGGTCAATAGTTAATGAAGTACCTCCACTCGCTACGACATTTTCAATGCCGGCTTGATGCAAGCTTACTACATCGGTATATCCTTCTACCAATAAGCATTCATTTTTTTTATCAATAGCCGTTCTTGCAAAATAAGAGCCATATAAAATTTTACTCTTAATGTAAATATCATTCTCTGGGGTATTGATATACTTTGGAGACTTATCGTTTTTAGCAATTTGTCTTGCACCAAATCCGATTATCTTTCCTGTTGTATTATGTATCGGAAAAATGATTCTATCTCTATAGTTATCCTGCCATTCTCCATTACGCTCCACTACCAATCCTGTCTTAGCAAAAAGCTCGGGATTGAATTGGTTTTGAATCAAAGCTTTTGCTAATCCATCTCTATCTGAGGGGTTGTATCCAATTTTAAACTTTTCAATAATGGGTTTTAAGAAACCTCTGTGTTGCATATAGCTTTGGGCGATAGTTTCGCCCGCTTCTGTTTCCCAATATTGCTTTTGAAACCAATCCATGGCAAAAGAGTTGATAGCGTATAAACTATCTGCCACTTGTTGGGCCATTTTTTGTGCTGGGCTGGTCTCAGTTTCCTCAATTTCTATATTATATCTTGCTGCTAACCATCTTAAAGCCTCCACATAACTATACTTCTCATGCTCCATTAAGAAAGTAATGGTATTACCGCTTTTGCCACATCCAAAGCATTTATAAATCTCCTTGGCTGGGGAAACGGTAAATGAAGGGGTTTTCTCGTTATGAAAGGGGCAGTTACCCAAATAGTTGGTACCTCTCTTTTTTAATTTTACAAATTCGCCCACCACATCAATTATATCAATGCGGCTAGTAATCTGTTGTATGGTCTGAGGGGTAATCATGGATGGCGAAAATAACTAATCTTCTGCTTCTGGAAGGGAAAAATCCATATCGTC
>CAZXWT010000021.1:4908-8866 GCA_964644475.1 uncultured Sediminibacterium sp.
GGTATTGCATAGTGTTTAATAAAAGGTTAATAACTAAGGCGCTAAGACATACTTTAGGTTAAAAATATTCGTTTATATTGTATTAAGCAGTAATTATTTATATGGATAATAATTTTTCAACACAAGTTAAGGAAATCATTTCTTATAGTCGTGAAGAGGCCTTAAGATTAGGCAACGATTTTATAGGAGCCGAGCATTTAATGCTTGGATTGATTAGAGACCAGGAAAACACAGCGATCATCGTTTTGAAGCGCTTAAATGTGAATTTGAGTGAGTTGAGAAAAGAAATTGAATTAGCTGTTAAGGATAAGTCTGGAAAGAATATCGCTAATATTAACAGTTTGCCTTTAACCAAGCAAGCTGAAAAAGTAATTCGCGTGACTGTTCTAGAAGCAAAGGCTTTAAAAAGCCCGATGGTAGAAACAGAGCATTTATTATTAAGCATTTTAAAGAATAAAGAAAATATTGCTACTCAAATTTTAAATCAATTTGATGTAGACTATGATTTATTTAGAAATGAATTAGGTATGGTTGGTGCAGAGCCATCTTCTCCTAAAAACCCTAGTGCTGAATTTTCTGACGAACCAGATGATGAATTCGAAGAGGAGAAAAGAGGTGGAGGTTTTGGTGCTGGCGCGAAAGCAAAGCCAGGAACGGTAAATAAATCTAAGACACCTGTATTAGATAATTTCGGAAGAGACATTACCAAATTGGCCGAACAAGACGCTTTGGATCCAATTGTAGGTAGAGAGGCTGAGATTGAAAGAGTGAGTCAAATTTTAAGTAGACGTAAAAAGAATAATCCAATTTTAATAGGTGAGCCTGGGGTGGGTAAGACCGCTATTGTAGAAGGATTGGCTTTAAGAATCGTTCAAAGAAAAGTGAGCAGGGTTTTATTTGACAAACGCGTGATCTCTTTAGACCTTGCAGCATTAGTGGCTGGTACAAAATATAGAGGACAGTTTGAAGAGCGTATGAAAGCCATCATGAACGAATTAGAGAAGAACAGAGATGTGATTTTATTTATTGATGAGATTCATACAATTGTAGGAGCAGGTGGAGCAAGTGGATCATTAGATGCATCCAATATCTTTAAACCAGCTTTGGCTAGAGGAGAATTGCAATGTATTGGTGCTTCTACTTTAGACGAGTACAGAATGCATATCGAAAAAGATGGTGCATTAGATCGTCGTTTCCAAAAAGTAATTATCGAACCACCAAGTGTAGAAGATACGATTACAATTTTGAACAATATTAAGTCTAAATATGAAGACTATCATAGTGTTATCTATGATCTAGAAGCGATTGAAGCTTGTGTGAAATTAAGTGATCGTTATATGACAGATCGTTTATTGCCAGACAAGGCGATAGATGTGTTAGACGAAGTGGGTGCTAGAGTGCATTTGAAAAATATAAGTGTGCCTCAAGATATTGTAGAACTAGAAAAACAAATCGAAGAAGTTAAGATTGAAAAGAATAAAGTTGTTAAGAGTCAAAGATTTGAAGAAGCTGCTAGTTTGAGAGATACAGAGAAAAAATTAGGAGAGGCTTTAGAAAAAGCAAAACAAGATTGGGAAGAAGATAGCAAAAATGCAAGATTCCCAATTAATGAAGAAAATATTGCTGAAGTGATTAGCATGATGACTGGTATTCCAGTGAAGAGAATGGTAGAAGCAGAGAATACTAAGTTGAGGAAAATGGCTGATGAAATGCGTGGTATGGTTATTGGCCAAGACGATGCAATTAGCAAAGTAGTTAAAGCAATTCAAAGAAATAGAGTAGGTTTAAAAGATCCTAAAAAACCAATTGGAACTTTTATTTTCTTGGGTCCAACTGGTGTTGGTAAAACAGAGTTGGCAAGAGCTTTAGCAAAAAACATGTTTGATTCTGAAGAAGCATTGATCAGAATAGACATGAGTGAGTACATGGAAAAATTTGCCGTGAGCCGATTAATTGGAGCGCCTCCAGGATATGTGGGTTATGAAGAAGGTGGTCAGTTAACTGAGAAAGTTCGTCGTAAACCATACTGTGTTATTTTATTAGACGAAATCGAAAAAGCGCATCCAGATATTTATAATATTTTATTACAAGTATTAGATGATGGTATTTTAACAGATGGTTTAGGAAGAAAAGTAGATTTCAAAAATACTTTAATCATTATGACATCTAATATTGGCGCTCGTCAATTAAAAGAGTTTGGTGATGGAGTTGGGTTTGCTACAGCGACTAGAGTGCAACAAACAGAAGAGAATAATCGTTCAGTGATTGAAAAAGCATTAAAGCGCACATTCTCTCCAGAGTTCTTAAATCGTATTGATGATGTGATAGTATTCAATTCATTGACAAAAGAAAATATCTTCTTAATTATTGATATTATCATGAAGCATGTAGTAGGTCGATTAGCGAATTTAGGATTAAACTTAATTTTAACTGAAGGAGCTAAAGAGTTTATTGCAGAGAAAGGCTATGATGTTCAATTTGGTGCAAGACCATTACATAGAGCCATTCAAAAATATGTAGAAGATCCTTTGGCAGAAGAAATCTTAAACTATAATGTTAAAGAAGGAGATACCTTGATTGCAGATGTTGACAAAGACAAAGCTACTTTGACATTCACACTTCAAAAAAAGGAAAAAGAGAAAGCGCCAAAAACGCCAAAAGAACCAAAAGAAGATTAAATATAATAATAGGCCTTTGAAAAGAGGCCTATTTTATTTTGATCCCCATCTAAAACTCTCGTTCTTTAAACCAGCAAGATCTAATACTCTATGTACTACAGTATTGGCAACTTCTTCGATGGTTTTAGGTTGGCTGTAAAAACTTGGTGTTGCAGGACAAATAATTCCACCAGCCAAAGTAATGGTCTCCATGTTTTTAATATGAATTAAATTATATGGAGTTTCTCTTGCTACTAAAATCAACTTTCTTCTTTCCTTTAAAATAACATCTGCAGCTCTTGTGGTTAAATCATCACTAATGCCACTTGCAATTCTACCCATGGTCCCCATACTGCAAGGAATAACAATCATAGTGTTGAATTGGGCAGATCCAGAAGCAAAGGGTGCATTGAAATCATTCTTTGCATATATTTTGAAAGGGTAATTATTGTAATCCTTATTACCTAATTCAGTTTCCCAAACATATTTGGCATTATCGCTCATCACAATACCCACCGCATCCAATTGATCTTGAATTAGTACCAAACTATCTAAAAGACATTTAGCATAGATAGCACCACTGGCGCCTGTAATAGATATGATAAGTTTGTTCATGTATTAATAACAAAAATAGGGACTAATTGTTGATTCTCTAGTAAGCAAAAAAAATCCCCCTCAAAAGAGGAGGATTTTAAGTATTTGGAGGAAGTCTATTTTACTTTATACATTTTCTCATAGTATTCATCCGCCATTCTATTACTATCAAATTGGAAACGAACATCTTTCATTCCATTTTGAGTAATTTGACGCCATGTGTCTGGTTGGTCATAATACATTGGTACAATTTGTTCTTCTAAGATCTTGTATAACTCATTTAAGTCATAAGCATCTTGTTCTTCTGTACTCATATTTGCATAGTCTGCTTTAGGTACTACGAATCCGTTGTTACCATGGTTTACGAACTCTGGTATCCAACCATCATCAGTAGAGAAGTTTACAGATCCATTCATTGCAGCAGTCATACCAGAAGTGCCAGAAGCTTCTCTTGGTACTCTTGGATTATTTAACCAAACGTCAGAAGCTTGCTTCATACGCTTGCTCAATGCTAATTCATATCCAACTAGTACAGCAACATTGCTATACTTTTTACTTAAGTGAACCAAGTGGTTAAATTGGTTAATAGCAGGATGATCAACAGGGTATGGTTTACCAGCAAAAATAATTTGAACTGGGTGTTTTGTATTCGCTAATAATTTTTCAAAGCGTTCTAAATCCCAAGACAAGAAATCTGCACGCTTATA
>CAZXWT010000021.1:8966-11966 GCA_964644475.1 uncultured Sediminibacterium sp.
CAGAAATAACCCATTTTATGACATAAATAAATATCATGCTTTTCGTTACCTGCTTCTTCTGGAGTATGTGTAGTGAATACTAAACGCTTTTTAACTTCATCCAAAGATTTGTATTTGTTCAATAAATAGAAAGCACTTGAAAAGCCATGTGCTTCATTTAAGTGATATACATCTGGATTGAAACCAATCTCGTCAATCAACTTTGCACCTGCCACACCTAATAAAATAAATTGAGCAACTTTGGTTGCCACATTCGCATCATATAATCTATGTGTGATGGTTTGAGAAACATAATCGTTCTCAGGTAAATCTGTACTCAATAAAAATAATGGAGCACTGCAAAAAGTATTCGGTGCTAAATAATAAGCTTTCACCCAAACTGGATGATCGTGAATTAAAATTTGATATTTGATACCAGTATCTTCTAAGAAGCTATACATCTTCTCCATAAAAGTTACTTGTAAACTTTGGTCTTGGTTTCTTGCTTGATCGTAGTATCCATATTTCCAAAGGATACCAACACCAATCATATTTTGGTTTAATTCGAATGCACTTCTTAAATGTGAGCCAGCTAAAAATCCTAATCCACCACTATAAATTTTTAATGGTTGATGAATAGCGAACTCCATGGAAAAATAAGCTGCCTTAGTACTATACTTCTCATTGATTTTATAAGGCACTTGATAATTTCTAAAACTCATGATCTAAATGGGTTTGATTAAATAGGAGTGCAATATAAACCTATTTGACTAAAATGTACTTATTACACATTCTGCTGTGGATAACAATCGTTTGCAATCAACAATTGTGGATTATTTCTTCTTTTTTGGCTTTCTCTTCTTGTCGTAGGAGTCGTTAAAATAGCAGGTCATATTGCGATGATTACCACAATTACCATCTTCTTTTATTTTAATAATTTGACCAGTAATGGTAAAATGTATAATACAAGGATCACCTTTTTCAGTATATGTTGCTTGATTCTTATTGAAATTCAACAGACCTTTTAATTCACCAATACAAGTACCTTCTTTCTTTTCGAAGTGCATGAAAAACTGATACTTGTTAGCAACGCCAGTGAAATCTCTCAGAGAAATAAAATTTTTATTATCTCTTGCATAGTCTCCACTATACATATTATTGGTAGCAAGTGTATCGATAGGGTTGATGATCGATTTTGATTCTGGCTTTTTATTACTATCAAAATAAATTAGTCTAAAATGATTATCTGTGTACGCCCATCCATTTTTTTCATAGACCAAAACATTTTCGTCATCCATTTTATTTTCTTCCACTAAAAACGTGGGTTCTTTGTTTATAGAAACAGATTTGCCATAGTGTCTTGACCCCTTATGTTCATTTAAAAAATTCGTAATGATTTTATAATCTAAATAGGCATTTTTTTTGCTAAATACCACAACCGCAATTTCATCATTATTTGGGTGATGTACATTCAATAATAAATAATATTCAGTTTCTTTTTCAATTTTTAAAAGTGGGTAAAGAATTGCCTTTTTATCTTTAGAAGAAATAATTTTTTCTACTACTGAATCAGGAACAAATTGTGCCAATGCTTTTGCGCCAATTTCTAAAGTATCTCTTGTGGTGGTCAAATTAGTGTCTGATAAACTGATAGGTAGCTCTACCGTTTTAAACACCTTATTAAAATCATTGATTTTTAATGGGGTGTTTCCTGATAGGTCGGTCTTTTTCTCGGAACATGCCATAACACAGCAAAAAACAGCTAACCAATACCAATTTCGCATGTAGTAAAAATTTTTACTAAAATAGGCATAAATTTACAATCATAGCTATGTCAGACAAATCATTAGATACCTTACATGAATCGGTTCCTGTCCAAAACAAAAAAGGATGGAGAAAGTTGTTGGCTTTTATAGGCCCTGCCTATTTGGTGAGTGTAGGTTATATGGACCCAGGTAATTGGGCCACCGACCTTGCTGGAGGCGCAGCTTTTGGGTATCAGCTAATTTGGATTTTATTGCTGAGTAATTTAATGGCTGTTTTATTACAAAGTTTAAGTGCTAGGTTGGGTATTGTCAGAAGATTAGATTTAGCACAAGTAAATAGAGAGACCTATCCACCAGCAGTCAATTTTATTTTATATGTTTTAGCGGAATTAGCAATTGCCGCTACTGATTTAGCCGAGGTTTTAGGGATGGCCATTGGAATTAAATTGCTAACAGGTTTACCATTAATGTATGGTACTTGTATCACGGTGCTCGATACATTTATTTTTTTATTCTTACAGAAATATGGAATCCGTAAAATGGAGGCTTTTATTATTCTGTTAGTGGCTACCATTGGGATGAGCTTTTTTGTACAACTCTTTATAGCTAAACCAAATTTATCTTATGCAATTCGAGGGTTTATACCGACTACATTAAGTCCAGAAGCCTTGTATATTGCTGTGGGTATAATAGGAGCTACAGTAATGCCTCATAATTTATACTTGCATTCTGCATTGGTTCAAACTAGAAAAATAGATCGAAACGCTGCAGGTATTCGAAAATCCATTTTATATAACTTTATAGATAGTGCAGTTGCATTGAATGCAGCTTTTTTTGTAAACGCAGCGATTTTAATATTGGCTGCTACTGCTTTTTATACAACAGGCTATACACATGTGGCAAAGATTGAAGAAGCACATGCATTATTAGCACCTTTATTGGGATCTAAATTAGCCCCCATTTTATTTGCCATTGCTTTAATTGCAGCAGGTCAAAGTTCCACAGTAACCGGGACATTGGCAGGCCAAATTGTAATGGAAGGTTATTTGAAGATCAGGTTAAACCCATGGATAAGAAGACTATTAACCCGTCTGGTAGCTATTGTTCCTGCTGTTTTGGTGATTGGCATCATGGGAGAAGGAAGAGTGGATTCCTTATTAATTTTTAGTCAGGTTATTTTAAGCTTACAGCTTGGCTTTGCAGTGATTCCTTTAATTCATTTTGTAAGTGATAAAGTAACTATGGGAGAATTCGC
>CAZXWT010000022.1:0-1233 GCA_964644475.1 uncultured Sediminibacterium sp.
CCACCTAATGCAACCATTAATAAAGCAGGCATTGTTCCAAGCCCAAAAAAGCCCATAAAAATGGCAGCATTCATAGCATTGCCTGTAGACATTGCTGATCCCAAAGCCAAATAAACCATTCCACAAGGCAATAATCCATTCAAAAATCCCAATACAATAAAAATGGCTACATGTTTATTCTTAAATAAACTACTTAGTGCCTTTAAAACTGGTACTTGTATAAACTGTAATGGATTAAACCTAGTATTTACTTTTACCAAATAAACCCATACAACGTATACTAACATAAAGACACCAATAATAATAGAAATACTTTGTTGCGTATCCATTACAAATAGCTGCTTGCCAAATAGTCCAACTATTAATCCCAAACAAGCATAACTCAGGATTTTGCCAATATGATATAAAGCCATTGCCAAATATTTGAAAATATTTTTTTGTTGTGAAAAAGGAAGTGCCATAGTCAAAGGTCCACACATGCCAATGCAATGGACACTTCCGATTAAACCCATCAAAAACCCTATTCCCAAAACTTGATTAAATACCATTTATATGAATATTTTTTGTTCATAATAATAAGTGACTCCATTTCTTTCCAAATCTAACTTTAAAGTAAAATTTCCTTTTGTAGTAGAAACAAGTTCAATCATTAGTTCTCCATTAGATATCTCAAAGTTTTTTGTGATATCTTTTGTAATGTCTGCAGCGTAATACAAATGTGCCTTCCCTTTAACAGTAGTATTTGTAAAACCCGAAGGCAATTGCACCATTAACTTTCCAGCCTCCTGCTTTATAATAAGATCACCACCAATTGCCTTTGCTCTTAAAGTTGCATCTATCACTGACTGGTATTTTAATTCATCAGCATAATAATCTGGCTGAACTAATTCAAATTTTTGCATACTAGACTTTACCGCTAAGAATACTATTCCTGCAACAAAGAATAAGTAAACAAACATGATTTTATATCCCCAATTCACTTTCATAATTTATTATTTAAATAGATGGCCCAATAAAGCTAGCAGATACAGACTCAATTCTTTTCCCGTCCTGATATACACCAACTTTTATTTTAGTTTTTCTCTTTTTGATTTGCGCTGGTTTTAAAACAACAAAAAAACTTGTTTGGAAATAAGATTCTTTAGGGACATTAATTGCATTAACCATTTTAATTTCTCCTTCTATATTTTCCAACTTCAATTCCAAATGAATCAATTTTCGTGTTTTATTAGC
>CAZXWT010000022.1:1333-11876 GCA_964644475.1 uncultured Sediminibacterium sp.
GTGCCGTTTCTAATATCTATCCCTGTTGGACAAACCCTTACACAAGCAGCACAATTCACACAGTCTCCTTTATCTTCTCTTTTATCTGACAATTTACCTCTTGGCTCTCCTCTTATATAGTCATAAGCCACCAAAATAGAATTTTTATCTAAAAGCACTCCTTGCAATCTACCATAAGGACATACGATAATGCAAACCTGTTCTCTAAACCATAAGTACACAAAAAAGAAAACAAAAGTGAAAATGATTAAAGAACTAAAAGTGCCAAAATGTAAAAAAACACCTTCTTTAATCAAAACCAACAATTCATCCATCCCCACTATATAAGCTAGAAAATAATTAGCTATTAAAAAGGAGAAAGAAAAAAACACGAACAATTTGAATCCTCTTTTTCTTAATTTTTCCCCATTCCAAGCCATAGCATCTAATCTTCTTTGCTGCTGTGCATCACCCTCAATCCAATACTCAAATTTCCTAAATACCATTTCCATAAAAATGGTCTGTGGGCAGGCCCAACCACAAAACAATCTTCCAAAAGCCACTGTAAATAAAATCACAAATACCAAAAAGGTCAATAATCCAATGGCAAATATGAAAAAATCCTGTGGCCAGAATATTACTCCAAAAAATATAAACTTACGTTCTAGAATATTGAATAAAAAAATAGGTTCCCCTCCAATTTTTATAAATGGTAAAGTAAAAAATATAACTAAATAGAAATAACTAAAATAAGATCTTAGATTGTATAGCTTGCCTTTAGGTTTCTGAGGAGTAATATAGTTCCTCTTACCTTCTTTAGATATAGTAGCAACTGAATCTCTAAAGCTTTGATCTAATAAATCTTTTTTATTATACATTTCTTGTTTTTAACCTTTCTATTTTGTAGAAACACTATCCACTTTAGCAACCTGTGTACTATCAACTTTTGCTAATTCAGTATACAAATCTCCTTGAGGTGCTTTCGCATTTGGAGGATTAGTACCTCTCAATGATTTAATATAACTAGCAATCTGTTGAATTTGAACTGGGGAATAAGTAGAAGACCATGCCTGCATACCTTTATCAGGATAACCATATTTAATTGTCTTAAACACGTCATTAATACTTCCTCCATGAATCCAATAGTCGTCTGTTAAATTAGGACCGACACCTCCTTCTCCATTCGACATGTGACATGCCACACAGGTTTTAGCAAAAAGTTCTTTCCCTGCTGTGACGCCTGTCGCATCAGCCATCACAACAGTTTTTTCATCCACATTCTCTTTCATTGCAGCCAAGTAAGCATCTGTTTGTGCTTTAGCCTCTGTCATCTCCGTAGTATATTCTTGCACTTGATTTTGCCCAGTTTTCCAAACCTCGAATTTTAACATATAGAATACAGCTACTACTATTGTTATATAAAAACCATATTTCCACCAAGGTGGCAAAGCATTGTCTAATTCTTTAATGCCATCATAATCATGATCTAACATAATGTCTGCTTCTTGTTCAATTGGAGCAGCTTTAGTAAAGAATTGTTTATCTAATTTTTTCCAAGTTGTCATTAACCAAGTACTAGACATTTTCTTTTCCGCTTCAACCTGCGTAGCAGGATGTAAAGACTTCCATAAACCTTTGATAAAAAGCACTAATAACAATACTACTAATAACTCCAATGCAATGACCGTTCCCATAGTCCAAAAACTAGTTGAAGACATGCCACCATAGTTAATTATTGGTGCTGCACTTATGCTATCTGCAACTGCATCTTGTGCTTCCACATTATTAGTAAATAGCGAACTAGATGCAATCACTAATATCATCAAAACTTTTTTTGCTTGCTTAGCCTGCTCTACTACTTTTTTAGCCATCATCGCTAACACTGAAGACAATGACCAGATAACTACTACCAACAACAGGGCAACAATTATCATTAATATTTCTAAATAATTTGACATATAGTCTGATTTAAATTTTGAATTATTGTTCTAGTGGTAAATTTTTTAAAGTGTCTACTTCTTTTTTATCCATCACTTTCACATACCATAAAACACCTACAAAAAATGTAACAAATACTAATAAAGAAAAAATAGGATACACATTGGCGTCTTGCATTGTTTCTGTATACTTTTTTATAAAACTAAACATGGTATAATTTTTTATTTTTTATTAATATCAGTCCCCAATCTTTGTAAGTAAGCAATCAAGGCTACAATTTCTTTTGTTGGAGCAACCTCTATGCCTTCTTTCTTTAAATCAACACTTATTGTAGTAGCTTGCTTCATTAAATCTTGATTCGCTTTTTCAGCAAAATCAATTGCATAAGGAACTCCTAGAGTGCGCATTGCATTTATTTTAGAAGCAGTTGTACTTGTATCTAAACTATTATCAATTAAGAATGAGTATGAAGGCATTACTGATCCTGTAGAAATTGCTGATGGCTCATCCATGTGATTAAAATGCCATGCATTTGATTTTTTCAAATTGCCAGTTCCTTCTCTAGCTAAATCTGGACCTGTTCTTTTACTTCCCCACTGAAATGGATGATCATATACAAATTCACCCGCTTTACTATATTCACCATAACGTTCCGTTTCACTTCTAAAAGGACGAATCATCTGAGAGTGACATGTATAACAACCTTCTCTAACATAAATATCTCTACCTTGCAATTCCAATGGAGTATAGGGTTGTACACTAGAAATAGTAGGCACATTGGACTTTACCAAGAATGTAGGTACCAACTCTACTAATCCACCAATTAAAATAACGATCAATGCCATAATCAACATTGGAGTTGGCTTTCTTTCTATCCAACGATGCCAATGTTCTCCTGCATGCTTTGTATAAGTACCTTCTAAGGCGGGTGCTTGAGCATCTTCATTGGCAACCAATGTACCCTGTCCAATAGTCTTAAATAAATTCACCATCGCTAAAACCGCACCTGCCAAATACAATACTCCTCCTAAAGAACGCATTGCATAGAAAGGTCGCATATAAGTAACTGTCTCTAAAAACTGGTATTTTAATTGACCACTACCAGTAAAGTCTTTCCACATTTCAGCTTGTTGAAATCCAGCCCAATACATCGGTATTGCATAAAATAAAATACCTAATGTAGCCAACCAGAAATGTGCATTTGCCCATTTTTTAGAATATAATTCTGTTTTATAAATTCTTGGAATTAACCAATATAAAATACCAAATGTCAACATACCATTCCAACCCAATCCACCTACATGCACGTGTGCAATAATCCAGTCAGTAAAATGCGCAACAGCATTGATATTTTTCAAAGACAACATAGGTCCCTCGAATGTTGACATACCATATGCAGTAACTGCCACTACCATGAATTTCAAAATCACATCTTCTCTAACTTTATCCCATGCACCTCTTAAAGTCAATAAACCATTGATCATACCTCCCCAACTTGGGAAGATCAACATAAAACTAAAAACCACACCCAAGCTTTGTGCCCAATTGGGTAAAGCTGTATACAATAAATGATGTGGGCCCGCCCAGATATACAAAAAGATCAAAGCCCAAAAGTGGATAATGGATAATTTATAGGAGTATACTGGTCTATTAGCAGCTTTAGGCATGAAATAATACATCAAACCTAAATAAGGAGTAGTTAAGAAAAATGCCACCGCATTATGACCATACCACCATTGAACTAAAGCATCTTGCACACCTGCATACCAGCTATAACTTTTAAAAAGAGAAATAGGCAATTCAAAAGAATTCACCAAATGCAATACAGCTACAGTAACAAAAGTGGCAATATAAAACCATACAGCTACATATAAATGACGCTCTCTTCTTTTAATAATGGTAGCAAACATATTAAAACCAAACACTACCCAAATCAATGTAATTGCAATATCAATTGGCCATTCTAATTCTGCATATTCTTTTGCAGTAGAGATACCTAATGGAAGCGTAATGGCTGCAGCAACAATGATTAATTGCCAACCCCAAAAATGTATTTTACTCAATACATCACTAAACATGCGCGTCTTCAACAAACGCTGTAATGAGTAATAAACACCCATGAAAATTCCATTACCCACAAATGCAAATATCACTGCATTAGTATGTAATGGTCTAATTCGTCCAAAATTAAAATAAGGTTGTAGATTAAGTACAGTAGGGAAAACCAATTGTAAGGCTACCCATAATCCAACGGTCATACCCACTACGCCCCAAATAATGGTTGCAATGGCAAAGTTTCTTACCGTTTTATTATCATACTGAAAGCTTTCAACTTGCATAAGAATGATTTATATGTTATTGAATGTTTATTTTTTTGTTGATGTTGTTTCGTCGTCAAAAAGCATCCTAATGGAAGGAGTATAATCATCGTCCATTTGTCCATTTTTCACGGACCATAAAAAAGCCCCTAAAAAAGCAGCTGCAACCAATACACTAACCCCAATAAGTAATACGATGACTGACATGTTTTTGCTTTTATAATAAACAAAAATAATCCTATGACTTAGCGCCATTTATGACCTCCGTCAACCTATAAATGATTTTAATCAGTTTTTTGTGGAAATGACTCTTGCAAAGGAAAAAGTCAATAAAGCAGAAAGTGAAACAATACTGATAGAGCTTATAGGCATCAATATGGCAGCAATCATTGGAGATAGTGCCGCTCTTGTAGCAAAATACATGCCCACTAAATTGTAAATAATAGATAGAATAAATAAAAGAATTATTATCAATTTACCTTTTTTCACATACTGTATTAATTGTGCTAACCTAGGCACCATTGCACCTTCGATTATCGCATCACTGGCAGGTGTAAATAAATGACTATGGTCTGTGACAGCAATGCCCACATTGGCTTTTTTTAAAGCTCCTGCATCATTTAATCCGTCTCCTATCATCATTACCTTTTTACCCTGCAATTGTAATTGTTGTATAAAATGTAATTTATCTTCAGGAGACTGTTCAAAATACATAGGAATATCTTCTCCTAATAATTGTTGTAAAGACAAATATTCAGTGTCTCTGTCTCCACTTAATAAATACATTTCGTATTGTTGGCTTCTTAACTGATTGAATAATTGAGTTAAGCCTTCTCTATAAATATGGTTCACGCTAAATACTCCTCTAAAAGATCCGTTTATTGCGATTGCGACAGAAGATCCTTTTATATCAGTTGACACCTGCACTCCTTGCATTTGCAAGAACGCAATAGACCCAATCAAGCATTCCTCACCTTCAACTATTGCCCTGGTTCCCTTACCTACAAAGTTTTGAATTGATTCAACTTTCGCCACACCCTCTATTTTTATAAAATAATGAGCAATCAATTGACTCAGGGGATGTAAAGATTCTCTTGTGATAGATTTAATAGCCAATTGCTCTTTTATAGTTAAAGTATCTCCAATAAACTCCAAATGAGTATCCTGATGATTGGTCAATGTACCTGTTTTGTCAAAAACAATGGTGTCAATTTTTTCAATTGATTCCAATACAGTAGCATTCTTGCAATACAATTTAGATTTACCCAACCATCTAAGTTCATTACCATAAGTAAAAGTTACTGTCAATAACAAAGAACAAGGACATGCAACAATTAATACAGAAGTGATGGCAGTTAAAATCTTGGATGAATCAGCCCACCACCAATACAATCCACTTGCAAAAGCAATAAATAACAAAATGATTGTAAAATACTGACTCCATGGATGCACAAAAGATTGCACTTGATTTTTTTCATTTTGCAAAGATGGGTTGTTCCATAGTTCAGTGATATAGCTTTGCCCCACTGGCTTTACAACTCTTACTTGTATTGACCTTCCTTTCTGAATTCCCCCTGCATAAATTATTGCTCCTTCCGCGACTTCTATGGGTGCATGCTCGCCGGTTACAAAACTATAGTCCACCAATGCGCCAGCACTCAATAAAATAGCATCAGCAGGGATCATCTCGTCAGATCTAATTAATAATATATCATCTTTCTGAACAACTGCTAATGGTTGATTAGATTCTACCCCATTCACTAGCTGTGTAACTGCTAATGGGAAAAAGGAAGTATAATCTCTGTCAAATGAAAAAGAATCGTAAGACTTATCTTGAAACCATCTTCCAATGAGCATAAAAAATACAATACCGCTCATACTATCTAAATATCCCGCACCCGTCTGTGTAAGAATTTCATATACACTTCTACTAAATGTAACCGCAATAGCTAATGCAATCGGAGCATCAATATTCAACCATTTTTGCCTTAAACCTGTGTAAGCTGATACAAAAAAATCTTTTGCACTATAGAACAATACGGGCAAAGACAACAATAAATTAAGGTAAATAAAAAATGGCCTTAATATTCCCAACTCTGCAGATTCCACAGAAAGGTATTCAGGAAAACTCAACATCATGATATTACTAAAACAAAATCCAGCAATACCAATTTTAAAAAGTTGCTTTCTGTTGACTTTCTTTTTATTAATCAAATCATTTCCGCCTAAATGTATCATTGGCTCATACCCAATAAATGCCAATAATTGTACTAACTCTTTTAAACTGATTTGAGATGGTCTATAAACAAGCTTTATCTCTTTCTTCTCAAAATTGGTTTGTGAATGTATAATACCTGAATTAATCTTATTCAAGTGCTCTAACAACCATATACAACTAACACAATGAATCTGAGGTAAATAAAAAACCACCTTAGCCTGATCTTCTCCTAACTGCTGTATCAATTGTTCTTGAATAGCCTGACTATCTAAATAATTATATTTCTCAGAAGCAAAACTACCTTTTGCAGTCATTCCTGGCATTTGAGTCAAGTCATAATATTGACACATGCCATTTTGATCCAATAATTGAAACACTAATTTACAGCCATCACAACAGAAGGATTTATCCTCTATCAAAATAGAATTATCGCAGGCGGTTCCACAATGATAACAATTGGTTACACTCATGTTGATGCAAATATCAAATGAGTATATGACTGGGACAATAAGCTATCTCATACTAATTCATGACAAAAGTCATATTCTTAAAAATTGGGTCGTTACTATTGAGCACTTTATAATAGCCCTGTTTATACCACTTGAATCTAGCAATATTCGCCAAAATGGTGTTTTGGATAAAGGTTTTGTTTTTATCCAATCGATTCAACAATACCCTTTGAGAAGGATTCGCATAGCTTTTTATAGCCGACCATAAATCGATATTCGAGTAGGCTTTCAAGAAATCCGTTTCTGACTTGAATTGCTTAAAATCATTACTATGTGACATATACCAGTTTAAGCTAAACTGATTAATTAGATTTTGTTGCCAAATTTGTTGATAATTACTATCAACATAAATCGAATTGGAAGATACCCATTGGTCAGGATAAATTCCACCTCCACCATAAACGATATGACCCTTAGGAGTTTTGAAAGCTTTACCTTTTTGAGAAGAGTCAGGAATTCCTCTTGCATCTAAATTGACTCTATTATAAAAATCATGCTCATAAGCCAGCTTGCCTTTAGAGTAAGATCTTTGTATATTTCTACCTAGAGGAGAATAATATTTTGCTGTAGTCAATCTTAGAGCACCGCCATTAGACAATCTAAATTGTTGTTGGACCAATCCTTTTCCAAAACTAGTTCTGCCAATTATAGTGGCTCTATCCCAATCTTGTAATGCACCTGCAAGTACTTCGCTAGCTGATGCAGAACCTTCATCCATTAAAACATACACAGCACCTTGTTCAAATAGTCCTTCTCTTTTGGTTGTATAATCTACCCTTGGTGCATGAAGCCCTTCTGTATATACAATCAATTTATTACCACTAATCAATTCATCAGCAATAGCTACAGCTTCTGAAAGCAACCCACCCCCATTGCCTCTTAAATCTATCACCAATGCTTTAATGCCTTTTTGCACCATTGGATCTAATGCTTCCATAAAACCTTCATAGGTTCTATCAGCAAACTTGTCAATTCTAATATACCCTGTAGTATCGTTGATTAAATAACTTGCATCAATTGAAGAAACAGGCACATTTCCTCTAACAACTTGTTTATTCAATATTTTACCCGATCTAAGAATTTGCAATTTTACCATACTACTCTCTGGACCTTTAATTTTTTTTCTTATCTCATCTGCATCCCATTGCTTACCTGATAATTGAATACTATCATCTGCTTTTAATAAAATATCGCCAATTTCTAAACCAGCTTTTGAAGATGGGCCACCCGGTATCACATAGCTTACGATAATACTATCTCTGTTTTGCTGAAACTCTATACCAATCCCTCTATAATTTGTACTTAGTTGCTCATTCACTTCTACCAAATCTGTAGGTGGGATATATACTGAGTGTGGATCCAGATTCGCTAAATAATCATCGATCAATTTTACAGTTACACTATCTGAAGGCAAACTGTCCACATATCTAGCTTGAACTATATTAATAATTTCTTCCATTGGATTAACAGAATGGTTACTTAGAGATTGCATGGAAAATCTACCCTTAGTAAAATTGCCTAAAACCATTCCTATAATCAATATCATCGCGTATATAAGTGGCTTCTGCCAATGAGTGCTTGAATTTTCTTTCATAGTGTATTATTAACGCAAAATTACATTATTAAACCCTTAAAATATGCTAATTTCACTTACAGATTCTACAACATGAAAAACAACTTTATAATAGCGGATAGCGGGGCAACTAAATGTCAATGGACCATTGTTCAAAAGAACAAAAAGAAGACCATTACTACCATCGGAATTAGTCCCTACTTTTTAAGCACAGAAGAGATTGTATCTATTTTGAATAAGGCATTTGATAAAAAAATTGACTGCGCAGCCATTGAAGACATCTATTTTTATGGAACAGGTCTTAGCAATCAAGACAATGTTGTAATTATCAAAAAAGCATTAAAGCAGGTTTTCAAAAAAGCGAACTTAGATATTCAAACAGATTTAATGGCTATTGCAAGAGCTGCCTGCATGGATCAAAAAGGTGTGGTTTGTATTTTGGGTACAGGTTCTAATGCAGGTTTTTATAATGGTAAAAAGATTACTAAAAATAGTCCAGGTTTAGGCTATGTATTAGGAGATGAAGGCAGTGGCGCTTATTTAGGAAAAAAGGTTTTACAATATTATTTATACCAGACTTTTGACGAAGATCTAATGAATGCTTTTGAGCAAAAATATCATCTAGATAGAGCTACTATTTTAAATCAAGTGTATAAAGAACCATTAGCGAATAGATATATTGCACAGTTCACTGAATTTTTAGTAGAAAATAGAGGCCACTATATGATTGAAAATATCATTGAAGACGGATTAAATGATTTCTTCTTTACGCATTTAAATAAATTGAATGAATCTTGGTTATACCCCATTCATTTTGTAGGTAGCGTTGCTTTTGGCTTTAAAGATATTTTAAAACAATTAGCGCAGACTTATGAATTTGAGTTAGGCAAGATTATGAAAACACCATCTGAAGGTTTATTAGCCTATCACCATAAGCATTCTTAACAATGCACGATATTGAACCTTATTATCATTGGCGACATTTGTATACTGCCGAAGAAGATCCAAGATCTCCCTTTTACGGCCAAACCTATAGTGAGTTTGAGTTTTCACAAACGGTGTACAATTATTATATACACCCCCAATGGGATTCTATTGCGAGTAAAACCCTTTATCTAAAAATTATATATGCAGATTATGATTTACAATTTGCCATTATTGAAATGATTGGAGAATGGAATGACGCAATTGAAAATGATATTATGACATTCAAAAGAGAAGTATTAGAAAAATTAATGGACGAGGGTATCTATAAATTTATTTTAATCACAGAAAGTGTTTTTAATTTTCACAACGGAGACAAAGATTATTACGAAGAGTTGTATGAAGAATTATCCGACCAAAATGGCTGGGCGGTGATGGTAAATTTTCATAAAGCCGCTCAACATGATTTTTTATTGAAGAAACTCAATAGATATATCGAACTAATGGAATTTGAAAATTGGAGAACTTATAAACCAGAAGATTTCTTCCTACTAATTGATAAGAAATTAAATGATCGATTAACCTAATATACCAGGTCTTCATAGGCAGCCAACAATTCTCTATAAGCATGGTCATCTTTTGCCAATTTAGCTGCCGCCATCCCCTTTTCATACCACTGAATAGCTGCTTCAATCTCTTGTAAATCCACCAAGCATTTTGCTAAATGATAATAAGAACCGATGTAATCTGGAGATTCTGTAAGCACTTCTATGAATAAATCCTTGGCTTTTACCAACTCCCCCAGCTTGATGTATTCCAATGCTAGCGCATGTCTTAAGAAGTTATCCTTAGGTTGTTGATTTAAAAATTCAATAATTCTTTCTATTCGGGTCATCTTAACTTATTTTTGCACTTTAGAAAGTAAAAAACTATCCTATATTTGCATTAGTTGCATAAACAACTAATATTGATAAAAAACAAAATTCACTACTATGAAGGTGCTAGTTTGTATAAGTAAAACACCAGACACTACAGCCAAAATTGCTTTTACCGAAGGTAATACAAAGTTTGATGAAAATGGAGT
>CAZXWT010000023.1:0-2285 GCA_964644475.1 uncultured Sediminibacterium sp.
CCATGAAAAATCATTGGGCCTCCAGGAAATAATCCCCCTAAAATATTCCAACCTTCTTCACTTTGTAAATGTGCTTCATAAAAAGCAGTTGCGCCTTCAATGGGTTGATGTGCGTTAATCACCAACATGTTTTCTCCAGAGCTGGATTTACTACTATGAATAGCAAATGCATTACTACCTTCTCCAGTAAAGCCTGGTAAATGTGCAACAGATCCATTTAAAATTTTTGGCAATGTTTTATCTACACCACAAAACACCGCCACTGAAAATACAGAAGCAGATAAATACTCTTCTACAGATACCGGAAAAACATTTTTATTGAGCACTTCTTTTGGATGTGCTTTTGCATAAGCATCTAATCCCGCTAAGTATCCTTTGATTAATGCAATAAATTTGGGATCCATGGAACCAATTTGTGCATCCACTAATGCCTTTGTATTTAAAAGACCAACCACAAAATCGATTGGTGCACCTTTCTTACCCATATAGGTAGCTAATTTACCCTTACCAGTTAATATTAGGGTTTGAATAGTTTTAAAATCGTCTTCAGCATGTGCCCATGCTAAACCATAAGCTACTTCAGGGTCGGTTGGTGCGAATATATGTGGCACTCCAAAACTATCTCTTGCAATGGTTATTTGATCTTGCCTAATGATTGGTTGACTCGAAGTTTGAGCATTTGAATTAATTAAGCAAAAACTGCAAATAACCAATAAAGTCCATTGTTTTAAGTAAGCATGCATAAGTTGTAGGTATTTTGAGGACAATAATTTATTAGAAAGAATGTAAATTTGTATAAATATATAACAATGATTGAATCAAAAAGGTTTGGCTCTAAGAAAGCATTAATAGATATAGATGAAACAATTTGTTTTTATGGCGAAAAGCGAGCTTATGAATTAGCGGAACCTAATTTTCAAAACATTGAAAAGATCAATAAACTATACGAAGAAGGTTGGCATATTACTTATTGGACAGGAAGAGGGGAAGCTTCCAAAAGAGATTTAAGAGCTTTAACGCTTGAGCAATTAACAAAATGGGGCTGTAAGTTCCATGATTTAATTACTGGTTATTGTCCAAACGGAGGCCCTACTAAACCTCAGTTCGATTTAGTCGTAGACGATAAAGCAAAGAGAATTGAAGAGCTTTAAGCAATTGCTAATTTATTCTTTCTAGCAAAGGGAAGATATAAAATCCAGAAATGGATTATAGCAACAAATTCCAATACAATTATATAATAGGGCCAATCGCCAATAAGTAATGGATTCTTAACAATAGGTTTTTCGGCAAGAAATAAATAATTTGAGCCTACAAGATAATTGATGATTACTGCAGATAATGCCACTATTTGTGTGTAACCAAAGATAGTTAACCAAGATTTTGATCTAGGTTTAAAATCTAAATGTACAATCATATATAGAACTACTAGAATTAAGCCACCGTGGCTAATATAGTAACCTATAAAATTAAATCCGTCCATGCCCACTGTAAATTCTGGAGTCAATAAAGATTGAATTCCTCCTGCCAAGCCCCAATAATACACACACTCTGCCAACCTTTGTTTATAATTAAACATAAGAATAACACAAAGAATACTACTAATACTACATAAATGAATTGGCAGGTTTTGTTGAACATTCCAATACCCATTTACATAATTATATATATTCTCCCCAATAGTATTGGCTAGCATGATTAATCCAATAAACCATCCATACATTTTATGTTGTAGAGACTTAATGATTTTTGGAAGCCAAACAATTATGGCAATCATTGCCATCACAATCAATGTAGTCTTCCACCATAGAGGAGAGAAACTTTCAATAATAGCAGGTGGATGATATTTACCCATGACTATTTTGCTCTTTCTATAAAGGTCTAATCCAGATATTTCTCAAACTAATTGGATTTCCATCATCTCCATGATCTTGAAAATATAATGGTAATTTATCAGCATGTTTTTTATAAACAGGCTTGATTACCCAATCAGTTGGACCGGCAAGAGTTACATTGTTTTGCACTAAAACACCATTATGCAAAACTGTTACTCTTGCAGGAGACAATAAACCTCCATCCTCTTTAAATTTTGGTGCAGTAAAAATGATATCGTAAGCTTGCCAATTGCCTGGAGGACGACTAGCGTTTACCAAAGGAATATGTTGTTTGTAAACTGCAGCAGCTTGACCATTTACATAAGTAGGGTTTTCGTAAGAATCTAAAATTTGAATTTCATATAATTCCATTAAAAAAACACCGCTATTCCCTCTTGATTGTCCAGCGCCTTT